>JBBQYD010000094.1:0-12934 GCA_038209025.1 Verrucomicrobiota bacterium
GGTAGGTGTGGAGGCTATTCCCCCGGCGAGGGTGAGCACACCGCTGGCTGGGTCAAACTGGCCGGTCAGGGTGCTGCCAAGGAAAACGACGGAAGAGAAATTGCCAGTTTGAGCGGTGGTGCTGAAGAGTTTGAAGGTGTCTCCACCAGCGAGTTCTCCGGCAACGTTGGTTACCGTGAGCGTCCCGCCGAAGGTCGTGGCGCCCGCCACAATCACATCATTGGTGCCCGCGGCCTTGTCCAGCCTCAGGAAGATGCTGCTGCCCGAAGCGAGATCGAGACTGTGGTTGATGGTGAGGGTTCCCAGGGCCGTGGTGCCCAGGGCTGCTGAAGCTCCACTGTCGAGTGTCACCGGCCCGGCGATAAAACCATTCCCCAGAAGGGATGCCCCCGTTTTGATGGACAGCGCCCCGCTGCCGGTCGCGCTGCCTGCCAGGTTGAAGACGCGCAGCACGCCCTCAGTGACGGTCGTTCCGCCGGAGTAGTTATTTGCCGAGCTGATCGTCAGCATGTTTGTGCCGGTCTTAACCAGGGCCATCGTGCCGTCAAGCGAGCCTGTGCCGCTGATGGTCAGGTTGGTTGCCGTATTGTTTACCAGAAGCGCGGAGGGTCGCATGGCCCCTGCCAGAACCAGCGTGGGCCAAAGCGCGGTGTCATCAACCGTAACGCTGGCCCTTTGAGCGAACGTAGCTGCGCCGGACGCATCCGCCCAGTTCGGGGTGGAGAAGTCCCACATGGAATTGTAAGTGCCCGCCCAGGTGAGCGGCGCGGCGGAGGCGCTGGTGATTTTGAGGTCGATGGAGGAGTTGGCGGTGTTGTTGACAATCTCGGCTGAGAGACCAGCCGGCAGGTGGACTGGAACCGCGGCGAAGGAACCGCCACCCTGGATGGCGCCGGTGTATTTGATGAGCGGGAACTGGCCCGCAGTGAAATTACCGCCGTAAATCTGCACGCTGATGGGGCTGTAAGCCGTCAGGCTCGCCGCTTCGATCACCGGGACCGTTGAAGCCCCGGAAGGCAGGAAGAAGGCCATATTCAATCCGCTCCCAAAAACGCCGAGCGAAAGGCTGGGAGCCATGAGTGTGGGGGAAGCATCGTCCCTGATGATTCCGAGGGTGGTACCGTCGTAGGCGGAGATGGAGCCGAGGGCATTTTGAGCGGTGCCGAGGTGGAGTTCGCCTTCGCTGAGGGTGGTGAGACCCTGGTAAGTGTTGGCACCGCTTAGGGTGAGGGTCCCCGCGCCAGCTTTCAGGATGCCACCCGCGCCGGAGATGGGGCCGGAGATGACGCTGAGGACGTTGGAAACGCCATCATCCGGGACGGTGATTGTGCGGATATCGGCGCCGATGTCCCAGGGGCCGGAGAAGTTAAGCGTGCCAAACTCGTCGCTGGCAAGCGAACCGAAGGTGAAGTTGCCGTAAACGGTGACCGGGTTGGTCAGGGTGCGCGTGGTATTGTAATAGTTCACCAGCGTTACGCCGTTGGAAATTGTGAATGGTCCGGTGCCGAGGGCGCGATCGTTGCCGATGCGAAGCTTGCCTTCACCCATGACCAAGCCTCCGGCGAAAGTGTTCGCGGCGCTGATGGAAAGCCTGCTCGTGGCTCCGACTTTTGTGAGTTGGCCCGGTCCATCGATGATCGCGCCAGTGCCGGAAGCGCTGCCGCCGCCCCAAGTGCCGCCCTTTTCGGTCACGAAAATACCGCGATTGGAGCTCAGGAACAAAGCCTTGCTGAACGTGAGCATGCCGCCATCGAAAACCAGCAGGTTCGTCGCGGGCGAAGCCGGTAGGGCGCCAAGGGGATCGTAAGAGCCGAGCGAATACACGTTCACGGAGCCTTCCTGGATGGTGAGGGGACCACTGAAGGTGCTTTGTCCACGCAAGGAAAGTCCGCCGCCGCCGCGCTTGATGATACCGGCTGTGCCGCTGACTTGGTTGGTAAAGTAGGTGAATTGGTTGGATACAGTGATCGTGCGTGTTACGTCGCCCAGATCCACCAAATCGCCAAAAGTAAGATTGCCCGTGGTGGTGGTGGTGCCGGTGGCGCCGCCGAACCTCACGTTCCCGCGGAGGGACACTGAATTGGTGAGGTATCTCGCGCCAGTTCCACCGGCCGTGAACGCTCCCCCTTTGATGGTAAATACTCCGGTGCCGAGCGCGGTGTCCGTGCCGGCGCGGAGAATCCCGGCCTCCAGGGTGACCCCGCCGGTGAACGAATTGTTTCCGCTCAGCGTCGAATAGGCGGGAGAGGTCCCGGTTACCCTGATCGTTCCCTCGCCGGTGACAGGACCGCTTACCGAGGTGTGGGCGGTGGCCGTTTGGCCGTGAATCGTAAGCGTATTGCCGAGTTGAATAGGGCCACTGAACGTCACGGTGGCGGCAGTTCCCGCAGCTCGAAACGTTTTGGTTCCCGTGCCGCCCGCCGCGATGGTGATCGCATTCGTATAGGTGCCGCTGCCGATAATCTGGACAGCCTCGTTGCCCATGGTGTCCCCCACCGTGATCGGCCCGGTTCCTGACCTGTTTCCGCTGGCGCTGAGGAGGCCTGCTTTCAGATAGATACCGCCACTAAAACTGCTTCCGCTGCTGGTGAGTGTCAGGTATCCAGAGCCCGCCTTCGTGATGCTTCTTGATCCGCCCGACTCAGTGATTGCCCCGTAGATTTGCAGGTATTTTGAGCTCAGGTTGGTGATCGTCAGATCATTCGCCAGAATGATCGGCGGATAGATGCGATCCGTCCCCACGGCGCCTGGCACCAGTTGGATTATCCGTGATCCGTTCCCGTTGTTGTCGAAGGTCAAGGTGTTGTCTGGGGCGAGGTTTGTAATGGTAAAATTGTAACTTGTATTTGCCGGGCCAACCCACAAATCGCCCAGGGTGATGCTGATGTCATTGGTGACTAAAGTGGCAGCCGCGACGTCATTGGTCAGGACGGCCATCACACCTGGCCCGTTCGGAACTCCGTTGTCCCAGTTTGCGGCGTCGCTCCAAAGTCCATCACCTGCTTTGATCCAGGAGCTTGGGGTAGCCGCTTGCGCAGCCATGCACAGGAGGACTATAAGACCGGTGCAGATTCGCGCCCCGGCGGCATTTAACATGTTGCTTATCATTTTTCGGTAACGTTTGTGTTCTTTGGTGTTCAGGATGCCCCTCGGTCACAATTGTTCGATGGCCTCCTGTTCCTGGCCATCAACCGTAACGAGGCATGCCTTCAACGGACAATATACAGACGGCGGCCGGGCAGAACTCCACAAATTATACCGAGTTTAGATACTTCTGTGCATTCGGCGGGGGGATGGTTCTCAGCGGCCGGGAAGATACGTGGATCCCTGAGAAACACGAATCACATCAAAAGGGGTGTGAAAGTGGCGGAGAGAGGGGGATTCGAACCCCCGATACGGCTTTTGACCGTATAACGGTTTAGCAAACCGCCGCCTTCAGCCACTCGGCCATCTCTCCACAACTCAGCCATCGCTTTCGCGGTGACCAATCAACGATGTTTCACGGCCTATCAGCCGCAGGCGAAACCTCTACCGTACATCGCGGATGGGTTTTACTATGCACGAATTAAGCCGAATGGCAACACGTTTTGCCGTTCGATTCTGGTTTTTGCGCCCGCTCAGCCGTCTCGCAAGCCAAGGCGGCTTTATGCCACAGGAGCTGAGGGGAGTATTTGGAGGAGGTCGGAGCACCAAGCCAGCCCGAGCCAGGAACCGCGGAACGCCAGGACTTTTAGCGTTGCAGCGTGGCGGCCTGGGCCAATCGTTGCAGGTCGGTGTTTCCGAATTGTTCGGTCTGATTCAACCTGACCGAGCGGGTGCGCGCATCGTGGTGCATCCAGATCTCGGAATGTGCATCGCCGAAATTGAGGGCGAAGCTGTGGTTATGCCGATGGGAGGAGATGGCGGGGAAATCGAACCAGATTCGGCCGGAAGGATCGGTCACGAAAAAACCGTCGTTGATGCTTCGTTCATCCTCATCCAGGAGGACCCACAAATCGGCGGGCCGGCGCAGATCGGAGTCTTTGCTGAAAAAAGGCACATAACGGGGGTTGAGCGTGGACGGTATGGACGGCGCCTTGGGGTCACGGCCACCCATGAAAGAATTCATTGAATAACTGCGCACCTTGGGAACCGTGGTCTGGGCGATGTTTGCGGAGCCCCGGTCTGTGGGGCAACGATAAATAGCGACGTTTTGGTTATACGGATAAAGCTTGCCTTGTTGGAGGAGGGAGGCATCAGCGGCCTCAGTGGGCTTGGACATGTCGCCTTGGACCCAAACGTTCGGATTGTTCACCGGGTATGACTCGACGAGCTGTCCGTTATTATCATGGGCATACATGGCCCAAGCGAAGCCGAGGTTGCGCAAGTTGGACATGCAATTGGTGCGCTGGGCCTTGACCTTGGCCTTGCCAAGGACCGGCAGCAACAGGGCCGCCAAGGTGGCAATGGTGGCCACCACGGCCAATAGCTCAATGAGCGTAAAGCCTCGATTTCGCGACCGGCTCATACGATGCCAGATTTCACGGTGTTTCGGTTACTCCAGTAAAGGGTAAAATGAATAAGAGCAGAATGCAACTACCAAAAACCCTATGCCAAAAAAACCTATAAAAGCTGGACGTACGCCCGGCAGGTGTGTCAATCTGGAGTGGCATCAAACAAAATTGCCCTATGCAATCCAATTCTTCTAACAACAAGACAGTTACTCGCCGTCATTTTATATCTCGCACCTCGCTGGCTGCCGGCCTTGCGCCGCTGGCCTTGAGCGGGTTGGCTGGTCCCTTTATCCGGAGCGCGCGGGCTGGCGAGCCCGGCGCCAACGACAAAGTTCGCATTGGCTTGATCGGCAGCGGCGCGATGGGCCGGGGCGATTTGGCCTGTTTCTTCCTAAATCCAGAGGTCGAATGCCCGGTGATCTGTGATGTGGACGAAGCGATGGCGGCCAAGGGAGCGGAGATTTGCGAGAAGCAGCGGGGGAAGAAGCCGGAGTTTGTCCGGGATTTTCGCCGCGTGTTGGAGCGCAAGGACATTGACGCCGTGCTGATCGCGACGCCGGATCACTGGCATGCGATGCCGGCAGTGCTCGCCTGCCAGGCTGGCAAAGATGTCTATGTGGAGAAACCGCTGGCCAAGACCATTGACGAAGGCCGCGCGATGCTGGAGGCTTCCCGCCGCCACAATCGCGTGGTGCAGATGGGCTCCCAGTGGCGCAGTTCCAAGCATATCAATGAGGCGGCCGACTTCATCAAGTCCGGCAAGCTGGGCAAGGTGAGCATTGTCCGTGGGTGGGCATACCTGGACTGGCTGCCTTCCATCGGCAAGCCTGCGGACTGCCTGCCGCCATCCACCGTGGATTACGATATGTGGCTGGGTCCGTCGCCGAAGCGCCCGTTCAATCCCAACCGGTTCCATTTCAACTTCCGGTGGTTCTGGGATTACGCGGGCGGTTTGATGACTGACTGGGGCGTGCATCTTATCAATATGATGCTAATGGGCATGGAGCCGCAGGCGCCCAAGAGCGTATTCTCGGTCGGTGGCAAGTTTGTCCTGGACGACAATTCGGAGACGCCGGATTCGCAGATCGCGGTGTATGAGTTTCCTGACTTCACGCTGGTTTGGGAACACAAGGCCGGGTTGAACAACGGCCTGAACGGGCGCTCCTGGGGCGTGCAATGGAGCGGCACGGAAGGCACCATCATCCTGAATGACGGTGGCTACCAGATTATCACGGAGCCCAAGCGGGCCAACCTCGATTCCGAGCGCAAGCCGGGCGGGGGCGACCCCCGCCCAGCCCACGTGCGAAACTTCCTTGATTGCATGAAGTCCCGCAAGCCGCCCGTGTTGAACCTCGAGGTGGGACACCACGTTTCCACGGTCGCGCACTTGGGAAATATCGCCTATCGGACGGGACGCAAAGTGAGCTGGGACGCGGAAAAGGAAAAAGTAGTGGGTGACCACGAGGCGGACAAACTCGTCGGCGTTAAATACCGCCGTCCGTGGCATCTGCCCTATGCCAAAAGGGCGTAGGGGATCAGAGTTCCGCACCGTGACCGTGATTTGGGACTGTGGCTGGGTAACACCGGCCACAGTCCTTTGAGTTTGCGCTCTGGTTGCGCACGCGCATAATCGGGCGGTAGCGATGAACCCTTTGTGGCACAAGCACCAGTTCCGTGAACTCGCCCTTGGGTTGCTCCTGTTGCTCCCGGGCACCCTGGCCTGGGGACAGAGCGCCTCGAACTGGCGCGTGTATAAAGCCAGCGACGGGCTGCCGGAGTCGGCCTGTATTTCAGTGACATTTTCCGCTTTTGGGAAGGTGCTGGTCCGCCATTACAATCTTCCCTACATCAGCGAGCTGGACGGTTACACGGTGAATCGGATTTACGCTCCCGAAGCGGGGTTTGGCCGGGTGTATGGCGGGGCTGGAGGGCAGTTGTGGACGGTGGACCCCAAAGGGTTGAGGGAATTTCGGGATGGCGCATGGATTTTCCACGAGCTGCCGGAGATTGCCGCCCTGTTCGCCGCGCGCAGCCCGCGCTCGATTGATCCGCTTCCGCTTCATCCGTTGCGGCGCTACGCCGTGCTAGGCCTTTTCCCGGACCGCCTGGTTCAGGTTAGTTTCGATCAACCTGGGGAGCCTGGGCGTACGGTGGTGCGCGAAGTGGCAGGCAGCCCTTTGGAAACCTTTCTGAGCATGACACCCGCCCGGGATGGCGGTTTGTGGGTGTCTGGCAATGGTGGTTTGTCGCGCCTGATGGCCCCCGCCCGGAATGTGGCGCCGGGCAGCCAATGGTCAGATTTCAGGATTCCGGAGAGTTTAGGAGTGAGCGCCTTGAATGGCGTGCGGGAGGATGGCGCGGGCCGAGTGGTCATGATCGGTGACCGGGCTGCAACCGGGGAAAAGGCGATTATTATCTTTGATGGCGAAAGCTGGGTGTCGCGCCCGGCGGGCGCGGAACGTTTGCGCAATGCCTGGTTCGGACCCGATGGGCGCGTCTGGGCGGCGACCATTGCCGCTCTGAAGCAGGCGGAGGGGCCGGGCTTTGAGTTGGTGGCCAATGAACAGGTATCGGCCCGCCAATTCCTGGACGTGGCGGTGGAACCCGGGGGTGCCTTTTGGCTGGCCACCTCCGATGGGCTGCTGCGGTATTCCCTGCTGCCCTGGCGGGTGCCGTCCGAGTTGCGCGAAGTGCGTTCGCTGGTGCGTTCGTTGGCCGCGGATGACCAGGGCCGGGTGTGGTTCGCCACGGGGGCCGCGCTGCAGGCAATCGGTCAATCCGGATTGACGACCCGGCGGGTATCGACGGAAATCCTTCAGGGCCTGCGGGGTTGCTATCCGGCGCCGAATCGCTCGCTGCTCCTGGAGACCGAGACCCAGTTATTGCTGCTGCCCATGGAGGAAGGCCCCCCCCGCCCGGTGTTGCAGGCCGGACCGGGTGAAAGTTTGGCGGTGCTGGGGCGGCTGAAGGATGGGAGCTTCTGCGTGCAGCGGTTACCGGCCGCCCGGGAAGGATCAACGTATCAGCTCGAGAACCTGGAAGGCTCCCAGGTCGAGCGCCTCCCCTGGCCGCCACTGGAGGCCGGCCTTGGAGACAGGTTGCATGCCCTGTGCCAGACCCGGAACGGAGACATCTGGGTTGCCGGAGACAAGGGAGTTGCGCGCTTGCGGGAGAACCGATGGTCCGTTGACAAGGTGCCCGAGGTTAACCCGGGGTCGGTTTTGCACCTGCTGGAAACCGTCGATGGCCGGGTCTTGTGCGCCACTCGCGACACGGTGTGGGAATATAAAGCCCCCGATTGGCTCGTCCTGCGCGTGGGGTTCGATCAGATTAACGCCATGATGCAGAGCCGGGATGGGAGCATCTGGGTCGGGTCAAACAGCGGGCTTTTCCGCTTTTTGCGGGGTCAATGGGTGGAGTGCGGCACGGAGGAGGGCCTGCCAGACTCCAACGTGAGGCAGTTGCTGGAGGATTCGGTGGGACACCTCTGGGCGGCCACCACCCGCGGCCTGGCGCAATTCTTTCCGGAAGCCGACCGCGATGCCCCCCAGACCGTCATTCGCAAGCTTCCCGGCAATTCAGCCGCCGGCGAAAGCGGCGTCACGCTGGCCTTTGCCGGCCAGGACAAGTGGAAACAAACGCCGCGCGAACGGCTGCTCTTTTCACACCGGATCGATGATCACGAGTGGTCGCTCTTTGGCGAGAACACTGAAGTCTTTTTGGATGAGCTTTCGGCGGGGAAACATGTGTTCCAGGTGCGGGCGATGGACCGGCTTTTCAACGTGGAGCCGGAGCCGGCTCGATTGGAGTTCATGGTGGTGCTGCCCTGGTACCAGGAAACGAGGTTGATGATCATCGCGCTGCTGGGCGCGCTGGTCGCGCTCTTTTTTGCCGGGCTGGCGGTCAACCGCCACCGAAAGCTCCTGCGCAGTTACGCGTCGGTGGAACGGAAAGTGGCGGAGCGCACCCGGGAGTTGGAGGTTGCGAGCCAGCAGCTTCTGCAAAGCCAGAAGATGACCGCTCTCGGCACGCTTGCGGCCGGCGTGGCCCACGACTTCAACAACATCCTGTCCGTCATCAAAGGTTCCGCCCAGATTATCGAGGAAAACCTCGATAAACCGGACAAAGTGCGCAGGCGCCTGGACCGGATCAAGATGGTGGTGGACCAAGGGGCCGGCACCATTCGGGCCATGCTCGGGTTCAGCCGCGAATCCGACCAGCAACCCGCGTTGTGCGATTTGCGTGACATCGCTGAGGATACCATCCGGCTGTTGGGCGAGCGCCTGATCCGCGAGGCACCCGTCAGGCTCAAGACAAGTCCCAACGTGCCGCGGGTGCATGGCTCACGCGATTTGATACAACAGATACTCTTTAACATCGTATTCAACGCCGCGGAATCCATGACAGGAGAGAAGGGCATTCTTATCAGCACTGGAAACCTGGAGGCACTGCCCGCCGGGCTGGTGCTTGCCCCGGAGCCGGCGTCCGCCTACGCGGCCGTTTCCGTTCAGGATTGGGGCTGCGGTATTCCAGCGGAAAACCTGCAGCGCATTTTTGAGCCGTTTTACACAACCAAGGCGCTGTCCGCCCGCCGTGGCACCGGGCTCGGGCTGTCGATGGTGTATGAATTGGCCAAAAAGATTGGCGCGGGGCTGGCCGTGCAATCGGCGGTGAACGAGGGCAGCACCTTCACGCTGCTGCTGCCCGTCAAGGACACGCCGCCCGAGCCCGCTCCGGCCTCCAGCGCGGCACAAACTGATTCCCCATGGATATGAACACTCCGGTGATACTCATTATCGAAGACGATGACCTTCAATATGAAATCTACGAGGACGCTCTCAGCCGTTACAAGCTGGTGCGCGTGAGCAGCGGCTCCGAGGCGCTCGCCGCCATTCCCACGGTTCGTCCCGCCGCGATCATTCTGGACCATGTGCTTTCCGGTGGCGAGATGGGGTTGGAGTTCCTGCCCGAGCTCAAGGAGTTGCTGCCTTATGTGCCGATCATTATTGTCTCGGGAGCGCTGGAGGTGCATCAGCAAATGAGCGCCCTCCAGGGACCTCGCCGCGCCCACTTTTGTCTGACCAAGCCGGTGGATATTCTGGAATTGCGGGCCACGGTGGAAACCGCCTTGAAGGAATGCGGCGAAACGGAGACCGTGCGGCAGTTTGAGGCGCTGGAACGTTCCCGGCGGGTGGATGCGCTGGAACTGTTCAGCCGGTCCACGGACCGCCTCAGCCGGCAAAACCAAATCCGCGAGCTGGTCAAAGGCTCCCTTGAACGGCCGAATATTTCCGCCCTGGGCCGCCGTTTCAATGTGGCCCGGCGAACCATCATCCGTGATTTGCAGGAACTGATCCGGCGCGGTGAGATTCAGCCCGAGGTTTACCCGGAATGGGAGAGTGCTGAGGGAGACGAAACCGCGGACGGCAGGGGAACCAATCTTTGAACTCTTTATGCGCAAGAATGGCCACATACTGTTGTTGAGCGGAGCCTTGTTAATGGTTCCCGCGGCGGGACTGGGCGAGACGCGGGTCTCCCGGCTGCCGGAAATTTGTGAGATAGAAGTGGTGGAGAAAGCCAGTGGCTGGCCGGTGCCGCTGGTGGAGCTATCCACCACGCACCAGGTGCGGATGGTGAGCGATAACGCCGGGGTGATCTCGTTCGATCTTCCCGAATTCATGGGGCGTGAAACCTGGTTTGAAGTGCGCGGCCACGGGTATGAAGTGCCCAAGGATGGGTTCGGGTTCCGGGGCGTTCGCCTCAAGCCGGAGCCAGGCAAACGGCTGCGGGTCGCCGTGGATCGCAAAATCATTGCGCAGCGGCTGGGGCGTGTCACGGGTGCCGGGCTCTTCGCTGAGAGCCAAAAGCTCGGACGTGAACTCAACTGGGAGGAATCTGGAGTGGTGGGGTGCGACAGCGTGCAAAACGCCCTGTATAAAGGGAAATACTACTGGGTGTGGGGAGACACCACGATGGGCAAGTATCCTTTGGGAATTTTTCAGGGCACCGGCGCAACCACGGATCCGCAACCCCTGGGTGCGTTTGAGCCTCCCCTGCGGCTGAAGCTCAATTATTTTCGGGATCAAAAAGGCGAACCGCGGGCGGTGGCTTCGGTGCCGGGATCCGGACCCACCTGGCTGACGGGGTTGATCAGTCTTCCGGATGCGCAAGCCAGGCAGCGCCTGGTGGCGGCCTACGCCAAGATCACTCCGCCAATGGAAGCCTACGAATGGTCGCTCGCGGTCTGGAAGGAAGAGGCCAGCCAGTTCGAACGTTTGCGGGTGGTTTGGGCCAAGAGCGAAGGCAGGCCCAAACCGGCGCTGCCGGAGGGTCACGTGAACCTCTGGAAAGACGCGGAGGGAAAAGTTTGGGCGTTGTTCGGCAATCCTTTTCCGCGGCTCAAATGCCCCGCCACTTTCGAGAAATGGCAGGATCCGGACACTTGGGAGACTCTCACGCCACCGGAGACGGTGATTGGCCTGGAGGACGGGCGTGAGGTAAAAGTCACCCCGCACACCGGGTCAATCGCCTGGCTGGAGGGTCGCCGCCGCTGGGCTGCGATCTTCATGCAGGCCTTTGGCAAACCTTCCAGTTTTGGCGAACTTTGGTACACCGAGGCGGAGACGCCCTTTGGCCCGTGGTCGCCTGCGGTCAAGGTCCTCAGCCACGACGATTACACCTTCTACAATCCGCGAATTCATCCTGGTTTCGCCAGCGGTCGCACGAACCTGGTTTTCTTTGAAGGGACCTATACCCGCGAATTTAGCGGCAACAAAAACCCTACGCCCCGGTATGACTACAACCAGGTGCTTTACCGCCTGGACCTGGACGATCCTCGCCTATCCCCGCCCCGCAAAAGCAAATAACCCCGCCCTATGCGCCCCGCAAAACCGAGCGATCTTGGACTGATCATCAAGCTGCTGGATTCGGCCTTCGCGCCAGGCAGGTTCGAATCTGAATTGGTGCAGGCGCTGCTGACGAACGGACGCCAGATTCACCACTGGCTGATGGAGCGCGATCGGCAGATGATCGCCTACGTGTGCTACTCCCGGGCATATCGAGGGCCGCAGCCGATCGGTTGGCATTTGGGACCGGTGGCTGTCCTTCCTGAACACCAGCGAAGCGGATACGGAAGCGGCTTGATTCGAGAAACCCTGTTGCAGCCGCCAATGTGCGGCAGTCCGGTGTTTGTGCTGGGTGATCCGAGCTACTACCGGCGGTTCGGATTTTGCCCGGTGCAGGAGCCGAGTTGCCCGTTTGATCCGGCCAATGAGCACTTCATGGCGCTGCGATACGCCAGCCCTGAAGGGTTCATGATTGGTTATGAACCGGAGTTTGGCGGCGCGCGACCGGGCAGTTCGAGAGAATAGTGGCGCTCGCAAGGCGCGAAGGAAACCCGCTCCAAAATAATTGACTCGCGGGTTTGGAACCAGCGACTCTATTGCCGATGGCGGCTTATTTATGGGTGGCAGCCGGGGGCGCCCTGGGAAGTGTCGGGCGTTACTGGTTATCAGGTGTGGTGGCCCAGCATTGGGGGGAGCGGTTTCCATGGGGAACCACTCTCGTGAATGTGGCGGGCTGCTTCATCATCGGCTTGTTCGGGACGCTGACCGGGCCGGATGGCCGCTGGCTGGCGCCGGTGTGGTTTCGGCAGCAGTTCTTCATGCTGGGCGTGTGCGGAGGATTTACCACCTTTTCTTCGTTCAGCGTGCAAACCCTTAACCTGGCCCAGGCAGGTCAATGGCTGTTGGCCGGTGCCAACGTGGTGCTCTCGGTGGTGGCCTGTCTGGTGGCCACCTGGGGCGGCCATCTGCTGGCCGCCGCGATCAATAGCCCCGCCCGTTGACAGTCCCGAGCCGAAAACCGGGACCATGGGCCGGGGCCGCTTTGCTGCTGGCTCAGCGCCTCTCCAACCCGCGCAGGCAGCGAGGCTAGCAAAGAATCACGGCACCGACTCTCCCTCCTCCCGGCCCGCCCATCGCGGGGGCAACAAAAAAGGCCGCGCTGGTGGCGCGGCCTTTTGAATGGGAATGAAATTACTTCTTTTCCTGCTGCTTCTTCTGCTTGGCGGCTTCTTCGGCGGCCATGCGGGCGGCATCTTCGGGTTTGATCACCTCGATTTTTGCGCCTTTCTTGAGTTCTTCAGCCGAGGGCACCCGGATGATATCACTCGTCAGCGGCTGGGCTTGCGCGGGCGGAGCCGGGGCTTCGCTGGAGAGCAGTTCCACCTCAAATTTCAGAGTGGAGCCTGGCTCGATCATCTGCCCTGAACCCATGTCGCCGTAAGCCAGCGCCGACGGAATATAGAGTTCCCACTTGGCGCCGGGTTTCATCATTTGCAGTGCCTCGGTCCAGCCACGAACCACGCGATTGACCTGGAACTGGGCGGCTCCCCCGTGTTTTGTCGAGCTGTCAAACTCTTTGCCGTCAAGCAATGTGCC
>JBBQYD010000095.1:0-12877 GCA_038209025.1 Verrucomicrobiota bacterium
AAGCTGCTGCGTGGAATTGAACCCTGACTGAAATGCACCAACCGCAGCGTCAGACCTTCGTTACTCCTACTTAGTAGCGTCAATTTTTTGCTAAAGCAACTACTATTTTTGACCTTGCAGAGGGGGGGTAACCTCCCTTGCCCGCGTGGCGAGGGCTAAAGCTTGAAGGGAAGCGCCCTGCCGGGCCAGCAAAAACCGGCAGCTTGAACGGCCAAGAGAGCCACTGAATACCAAGGGATTACCAGAACCCTCCCTGGAGCCAGAAACCCCTGATCGGACGCGGTTCGTCCGATCAGGGGCAAAAAGGTCAGACCAGCAAGAAACAATCAGGTGCCCACTTGCGCGCGGGCTTCCGCAGCCAGCGGGGTGCTGAGATACCGTTCACCGGTTGAGCAGGCAATCGTCACGATCATCTTGCCTTTGTTTTCCGGGCGTTTCGCTATTTCGATCGCCGCCCAGACGTTCGCCCCAGTGGAGATGCCCACCAGAATGCCCTCCTCTTTGGCCAACCGCCTCGCCATGGCAAACGACTCTTCGTTACCCACTTGCACGCATTCCAGGATTTGCGCCTGCCCGTTCGAGTCCTTGAGATGCAAGTTCTTTGGCACAAACCCCGCGCCGGTGCCTTGAATCTTGTGCGCCCCAGGCTTAACCGGCTGCCCAGAAAGAGTTTGCGAAATTACAGGTGAGTCTTTGGGTTCGACGGCTATCGCCTGTAACCCGGGCTTGCGCTGTTTCAGTGCCTCGCAGCATCCGGTCAACGTGCCTCCAGTACCCACGGCCACCACCAGGATGTCCACCCGGCCATCGGTGTCCTGCCATATCTCATCGGCTGTAGTCTCCCGATGAACTTGAGGATTTGCCGGGTTTTCAAACTGTTGCGGAATCCAGGAATTGGGGGTCTCACGCGCCAATTGCTCGGCCTTGGCAATGGCTCCTTTCATGCCTTCCGCCCCCGGGGTCAGCACGAGTTTCGCGCCGAGCATCGCCAGGAGCGTTCGCCGCTCCACCGACATCGTCTCGGGCATCGTGAGAATCAGTTGGTAACCCTTGGCGGCCGCGACAAAGGCCAGCGCGATGCCGGTGTTGCCGCTCGTCGGTTCGATGATCACCGTGCCCTTGTTCAAAACGCCGCGCTTTTCCGCATCCTCAATCATGGCCCTGCCGATACGGTCCTTGACACTGCCCAGCGGATTGAAAAACTCGCATTTGAGCAGAATGGTGGCGTGGAGGCCCTCGGTGACTTTGTTCAACCGGACGAGCGGCGTTTTACCGATGGTCTCAATGATGTTGTTGTAGATGCGGCCCATATAGTTTCCTTGGGTTATGACTCAAATAATGATCGAAATGTCATCCATGTTGCGCTAGGTGGCAAGTGAAAAAACAACCAATCTGAGTACCTTGCTTATGATTCCGATGATTGACCTCGGAAAACATAAAGTCCCTGCCCAACCTTGCGGTTGAACAGGGACTAAATGGGGGATGGGAGTTCGCCATGCTCTCTTTCCCTTGCTGACATTAGGCGCCATTGAAGGCTGCCAGCTTCCCGACGCCATTCTCCACGGCAAGCGGAGTTTTCGGCCTCGTAGCAGGGCCGTCCAGCGCCTTGCGGCCGCTGAATTATTGAGTGAGGCTTTTCAGCTCGCTTCCACTGGTGGTTGCGCCACCGGCTTGCGAACCAGCTCAAGACACGTCTGTGACTGCGTTGCCGCGTCTTGACCATTTAGCGCCGGATCGGCCGCGACTTTTGGTCGCGCGTTTGCCCGGTGCCACGGGTCTCGCCTCTTAACTCTCAAGTTGCATTTTGGTCACAGCTTCAGCGGCATGGTTTTTATGCCGCCAACTGCCGGAAGGTTTTCAGGGGCCTTGCCTGGACCGCCTGTCCTCCCCGGTGCGAGTGTTCACTTTGTTCGCCTTTCGGCGCTTTTCTTTGGCTGACCACCTTTCGGCAACCGCCAGAACCGCCCGCCCGTGCTGATGCACAGTAGCAACTTTTTACCCTCTGGGTAACTGCGATTCGCCCGGGATCGAAACCTGCCCGGACTACTTGACTCGACTCGGAGCGGTTTCTAATCGCTCCTAACCGCACAGTTCCTTTTCGCGTCTGCTGACGATGCGCGAACATCGCCAGAGGAACTGGTGAATGCTGCCTTTGAGACCGTTCACACGATCCTGCCAAAGGGGCTGAACCAACCAGCCTGGCCCAACCTTTTTCCCAGTCACCTGGGATTATCCTGGAAAACCCCGGCAAGCCTGCCTGCTGGCCGCCGCCGTTGTTTTCGTGCTTTCAATGAACTGTTTGCATAGTAACATAAAAATGACTTTCGTGAACTGAAACTTATCCACACCGTTATTCACAGGAACGAGTTTTGAGCCGGTTCAAGGGGGCGGCATTTTCGAAGAAAAACCGGGGTTTCCCCGAGAGGTTTCCGAAGTTATTCACCGCCCGGATAACTCCGTTTCGCCGCCGGTGAATAACTTTCAGAAGCGCGGCAGACAATCCGCGAGCGTGATCGGCCCCGGTCGGCCGCCGGATTCGGAAACCTCGTCATTTGCGGCCCGATTGAACAGCGGCGTGGCGGTTGCGTCTGAAACCCATGGCCCCCGCGTCGTTACCCAACTGCCTCACACCCTGTTTCTCATGGGGCCGCCACCCGTTGGACCGACTGGTGGGGAATCATTGATTTCCCATACTCGTTTTGACCGTTCTGAATATGAGGACCAAGCACAACCGGCTTGAACGATGAGGATGCTGGGAACCAAGGTGCGGCGAACCGATGAACCGGCGGCGTCAGGCAGGCCACAGAGCAGGTCGAAGCCCCACATTGCGGCGAGTCGGAATGCCCTGGTCAGGGCAAAGGCCCATTTGGCGGCAGGAAGAGCCCCAGGCACGCGCTTATACAATACCATACCGAGTAAATTTCAGCGCCTGCACCGGCGAAGAGCGTGAACCGGCAAAGCAACGCGGCTGCCGATAAAGAAGCATATTCCAAAAAGATCAGGCAAACAATGAAGTGATTTGCTTCCACCAGCCCTTGAATTACAGGGTGGGGGGTGGCTGGATGGTTAAGGGCCATTGACTCGAGTTCCGACGCAGCGGCAAGGCTGCCGTGGGCTCGAATCCCACCGCTTCCGTCCGCCTCCAAATCCTTGCTGCCAATGGTTCGTTCTTCGACAAAAATCAAAACAGTTGACAACTCCTCCCAAGTGTACTATATTACTAGTGTAATAGTCACATAGTGCGCTTGTTTATGTCCGATAATCTCTGGAACCAATGGCACATCGAATATGACTCCGGCATCCCCGTTTACCGGCAGATCATCAACCAGGCCTGCGCCGCGGTGGCCAATGGCACGTTCAATGTGGGAGACCAACTACCCACCGTCCGGGCTCTGAGCGAACGGTTGAACGTGAACCCCAATACCGTCGCCAAGGCTTACCGGGAGCTCGAATTAAAAGGCCTCATCATCAGCGAACGCGGCAGCGGGTCGTTCGTCCAGGCGCAGCCACCGGGATCCCAGGCCAGGGGAAAGAAAGCCAAGCTCCAGAACCTTTATCAAAACCTTCTGGCCGAAGCCGCCCGCAATGGGCTCAGTGAAACCGAGTTGTTAGAATTCCTAAAAGACAAGAACCCCTCCACCCTATGATCACTAAATACCAACAAAGCTGGCAGCTCTTCAAAGCCTCCATCGCGGTGACTTTCCGCCATCGCAAACTCCTTTGGTTTCCCGTCCTGACCACACTCCTGACGATGGGAATTGCCGTGTTCTTCCTGGTGCCCATGGCTCTTCCGGCTCTCCTGCATCAAACAGGTTACCGCCTCGATCAGAAGCAGCATTGGAAAGCGGTCGCCGAATACTACCTCCCGGCGCATGCGGTCCCCGCCAAATCCCCCGGGGCGGAAGCCAGCACGCCCGAAGCTTCGAAGGGCCTTTCCACCCAAAATGTTGGGTCGATTGGAACCGGGCCAACCCACGCGCGCGGCTCTTTTGGGGTCTCGCTTTATCTGCTTGTCATTTATTTTCTCTCGATGTTCCTGGCCACCTTTTTCAACGTCGCCTTCTACCATGAGATCATCGCAGCGCTGGATGGTCGAGGGGTCTCGTTCGAGCGGGGTCTCCGGGCCGCTTGGAATCGGTTGCCCTCAATCTTCGCCTGGTCTCTCATGGCCGGAGTGGTCGGCTGGATCATTCGCTCCATCGAGGAACGGCTGCCGTTCGCTGGGCGGTTAATCACTGGACTCATCGGCATGGCCTGGAGTGTTGCGGCGGTGTTTGCCATTCCCGTTATTATTCAGGAGCAATCAACTCGCAACCCTATTCGCATCCTGAAACAATCTGCCCTGACCCTGAAACGAACCTGGGGCGAAAGCTTGATTGGTTATCTCGGGTTTTCTGCCGGCAATCTGGTCGTATTCATGAGCTCACTCCTGCCGTTAATGCTCGCAGGGGTGGCCGCCTTCTTGCTGAAGAACGTATGGATCATCGCCATCGCCGGGGCGCTTTGGCTCATGGGATTGCTTGTCATTGCCTATATAATCGGCGTCGCCGGGAACGTGTTCCGTTGCGCCCTCTACAAGTATGCGACTGAAGGTGTAGTGCCCGAGCCCTATAACCAGGATCTGCTGGACCAGGCCTGGAAGGTTAAAACGAGCTCCTGGAAACATTAGAGCCAATCGCCTCGACCGTGCCCGCTGGATTATTGGTCCGCCACCCAATCACTCCGGGAAGCCCACGCTTCGGGGTGCGGTTGGTTGTCGCGATTCCAGTGGCTGGCCGTGCGTGGTGGATGGAAGTAGTCGTTCCGCCGGACCAGAGACACATGGGTGTCGACGAGGAGCATGTGGTAGCCGTACGCATGTGGAGGGGCCAATTCGTGGAGAGATTGAAGGGAGGGTTCTGAAATGCAATGCCCACCATTCCCACCAGCGCCACACAGATCAGGACCCCCCGGATCTTTACTTACTTCCGTCAAATCAGTCCACCATTAATTCCGGTGCCGCCCGCCCGTCGCCTACCGTTCGTAAATGTCGTAAATGGTATCGGCCACCACAAACTGCACGTTGTTGCCCAGCGCCAGCCAGGGGCGGGTTTCGGGATGCTTTTGCGCAAGTTCGAAATACTCCGGTGAACCAAACTTGATCCGCACCTGGCGCGCCTTGGCTTTGGCCTGGCTTTGCACCGCGGCATCCAGCCATTGACCTTCGTTCTCGAAGAAGTTCTTGCCGGCTACAAAGCGCGATTGCTGCGAATACTGGGCCAGGCGTTCGCGCTCATCCACTGGTTGTCCGGATGCGCTGGGCTTGGCAGCCATGCTGATACCCAGCGCGCGCCGGGATTCCTGCAGGCTTCCGCCCGCGCTCGCGCTCGGCGCCTGGGCGCTTCGCAGGAAGGAATTGTTGCGCGCGCCCAGCACCGCCACATCACCCGCCTTCTCAGATTTGTACACACCCCACGCCTGGCGTCCCGCCGCTCGCGCCGCCGAGTCGCGATCGAAGTTCTGGAAGGAACGCAGCCTCTCCGGCACCTGACGACGAGCCTCATCTTCGACGATGAGGTAAGAGGTGTACGGCGTGACGATGCCGTATTCCCGCGCCAACTCGGTGACTTCTTCCCGAAGTTCCGCGTTCTCGCCCCGCAATCTGATTGCATCGAGCAAATACCCCACCCGGCGCGTTGCCCATAACCGCGCGATGAACTCGTTGGCCTCCTCACGTTCCGGAAAGTTGGCTTCGTAAGTAAACTTCCGGGTGCTGCCCGCGATCTCGCCATTCAGGATAATAGCCGCGTCGCCCTTGCCCGAGTAACGCCCGGCCAGCACGAGTTGTTCGCCCAGAAAGAGGTCCGGCAATTCGGTGGGATGCAACTTGGACACCCGGATGCCGCCCGGGAATTTCAGCGCGGGATCGGACAGCACCGGGTCCTTGATACGCGCAAAGAAGCTCGAGACTTTCACCTCCAGGTCTTCCTCCGGCAGCACGTATTCCGTGGAACCCCGGGTGTGCCCAGCCAGTTTGTCCAGGAAGTGCGTGTTCACGTCGGTGCCGATGCCAAAACAGAAGACGCGCGTGCGCTCCGTGTTGCACGTTTTCAGTCCCGCCAGGATTTCCTGCTCGTCCGTCACCCCAATCGTAGGCCGGCCATCGGTTAAAAAAATAATCGCCAGCGGACGCGCTTCACCCGGCTTCCCGGAGGCCCCGCTGTTTTCCCTGGTTCCGAGCGCTTTCCGCAACGCCTCATCAATCGCGGTGCCGCCCAACGGTTTCAACCGCCGGATGAACTCCCGCGCACCCTCCCGGCTCCCGCTGTCCCAACGGGTCAGCTTGCCAAAGAGCGCCTCCACCTCCGTGGCAAAGCGAATGATCTCGAATCGATCCCCGTCATTGAGATTCTCGACACAGAATTCCAGCGCTTTGCGAGCCTGGTCGAGTTTCTTGCCGGCCATCGATCCGGAGGTATCCAGCACAAACACCAGGTCCCTCGGCACCACTTTGCGGTTATCCTCTGCCAATCCCGGTGAGGCGAGCAGCAGGAAATATCCGTCCTCCCCTGCGCGCCGGTGCGTTATCAGGTGCAGTCCCACGTCGTCCTCCTCCGGAGCGAAGTAGAGAACCAGGTCAGGCTCTGGCCAGGCGCCCTCCATTTCGAAACCGGCGGTGGCCTCCTTTTCGCCCCGGCGTTTAATCTCCAGGTTATGAGTGGGCGAGTAGATTGATTTGAGGGGCCGCCTCGTGTTCAGCTCAATTTTCGCGCTCAACTCGCGGGGCGGGGCCGATGAAAACCGCCCAGCGCTCAAGGGCAGGGTGAACGCGACCAACCCGCGATCAGACTTGAGCAGTTGCGTATAAGAGATGGTCACGCGCTTGGAACGGTTCGGTTCGATGGGAAAAATGCGGACTTTAAATAGCTCACCGCCCGCGTATTCCATCAGCGCCGGATCCTGGGCCTTGCGGACGATGCCCTCGTAGAGCTCGCGCGCCTTGGCGGCCGATAGCAACTCGGCGTCCACCTTCACGCCGTCAATCTCCATGGTAAACCGGTCCAGGTGTGCTCCCGGGGGGATGGGAAAAATAAAGGTGCCTTCCAACCGGGCGGCGTTGGGATTGTAGAACTCCTGGTCCACGCGGGTGGCCGCCACCTGGTCGCTAATCGTCGTGTTGACGCGTGCCGATCGGAGTTCGAGCGGAGCGTAGGGACGCGGCGCGGGCATCCATCGCGGGGGCCACTGGGATGGAATCGGGCGCGGGGGAAGCGGATGCCGCGGAGGAAGCCAGTGGGCCTCATCCACCACGATCAGTCCCAACGCTCCAGCGGAAATGGACCCCGCCAGCAACAGCGCCCATACCCAGAAAAACAAAAGCCGTCTCATGTCCCGTTAGACGGCAGAGGCCGGAAAATTGCTCCCCGGTTATCCCGAGGTCCCGATCTGCCTGAGCCAATTGCCGGGTTTGTCCTTGGCAATCCAAAATGATTCACACACGCCGAGCACCGGCTGGCCGGACGTCCATTTCCCATTTTCGAATGGGTGGATCATGTAATCCTGGCGATCTGGATCGAACACATGCACCACATCCCCGTTTGAAATCGGGAATTTCAAATCGTCGCACAGAGCCCCTGGCTGCGGCACCATGGAACTCCGAATGGAGAAGCCCGCGGGAATCGGCAGCGAGAGATCGCTCAATTTCACCTCACCCACAAAACTGAATCCCTTGTAATCGGAAGTCGGGTTGAAGAAAAGCGCGCCTTCGCCCGGCGACAAACGGTCGTTGGGGTTGGTCCAGGCTCCATTCTTCAACACGTTTTCGCTCAGGCGCATGGTGGCGATATCAAACCGGCTGGCACGCGTGCCATCTGGCCAGCCACGAAATAGCTGGCTCACGGTCGGACTGGGGCTGCGCAGGGGGTTCGCGATCATGCAGAACCCCGGAACCAGGGTGCGGCTCGCATAACCAATGATATTCACGCTCACGGATTCGCCTGCGGTCATCCGGTAAAAGCGGCAGCCGAACTTCGGGGCTTCCGAATCCACAAACTCAAACGGCTCGCCCCTGGAGGTGCCGGTGCTCAGGGGTATCCAGTTCTTGAGGTCCGTCGAGGAATGAACGATGTAGCGGTGATCCCGGGGCACCTGGGTCTTAAACTTGAACGGCCCATAAGGAAAACGGGTCGGCTCCTGCAGCGTGATTTGCGTCATCTGCTCGGGACGCTTGCTGAAAACGTGCCGGGCATCATTCAGTCTTCCTGTCAGGGCGCTCAGCATGCCTGCCTCCAGACTGCCAGGCCAGACGCCCGGGTGATTGAAGGCGCAATCCACAGGATCCCCCAGACCACTTGCGCCATGCGTACCATGCCGCTCGCAGCCAACCCCCGGTTCCCAATCCTTCCTGCTTTCGCTTCCATGAACTTTCATTCAGGCTCTGCGGACTTCACACTTCCGCCACTCCGCTCGGCCGAAAAACCAAACGCTGAACAGCACTTGAGATGCGCGGAAAGGCTGAAGCGCGGAGAAAGTCAAGTAGCGTACGGGTTTTTGCAGCGAGCGCGAGGCGCGACTCAGGAGCCCGGCGTTCGCCATTCCATCTTGTCTTGTTTTCGGACAAAACTCACCAAAAACGGGACACCCAAACCTCCCGCTTCTTCCCGGGTGGCGACGACCAGTCCCACACCGAGCCGCCAGCCACCCCGGCGGTAATCTTGATCGGAGGAAGCGCCCCGTGATTTTCCTCCTGTAGCCAGCGGCGCGCGTTTTGTTAAACTGGCGTCACGGTCGCATGTCACAACCGTTGCCCATATACGAAATTCAAAGCGCCATCGTCGCCGCCGCTTCAGCCGGCCAGCGCGTGATCATTGCCGCACCCACCGGCTCCGGCAAATCCACCCAGGTGCCTCAAATGCTGCTTGAAGCGGACCCACGGCGGGAAGGACAAATCGTGGTGATGCAACCCCGCCGCCTCGCCGCCCGGCTGCTGGCGCGCCGCGTCGCCGGGGAACGAAAGTCCGAATTGGGAGCGGAAGTTGGCTATCAAATCCGGTTCGAGAATGTGACGAGCAGCCGCACCCGGATCCGGTATGTAACCGAAGGCGTGCTGCTGCGGCAGATGCTCCAGGACCCTTTGCTCAAGGGCGTCTCAGCGATTCTCTTTGATGAGTTTCACGAGCGCCACCTGTATGGCGATGTGTCCCTGGCCCGCGCGCTCGACCTCCAACAAGGCAGCCGCCCGGACCTGCGCGTGCTGGTAATGTCCGCCACGCTCGACCTGGATCCGTTGGAACGGTATCTGGCCCCGTGCCGACTCCTGGTATCGGAAGGCCGCACCCACCCCGTGCAGGTGCGTTACGCGGCAACGCCCTCCTATGCGGACAAGCGACCGGCCTGGGAACAGGCGGCCGATGCCTTTGCCGATTACGCCGCCACGGGCGACGCAGGCGACGTACTGGTGTTCATGCCGGGGGTTTTTGAGATTCACCAAACGATTGAGGCGCTCCGCCGGAAACCGGAAGCGCGAGGTTATGTGCTGCTGCCTTTGCACGGCGAACTGGCGTCCGCGGATCAGGACGCCGCGGTAGCCGGTTACGAACGGCGCAAGGTGGTGGTGGCTACCAATGTAGCGGAAACTTCGCTCACCATTCCCGGCATTTGTTGTGTCATCGACAGCGGGCTGGCACGCATGTCGCGCTATGATCCAAATCGCGGGATCAACACCCTGCTCGTGGAGAAAATCAGCCGCGCCTCCGCCGACCAGCGGGCCGGACGCGCCGGGCGCACCGCTCCCGGCGTCTGCCTGCGGCTATGGTCGCAGGAGGAACACGGTTTCCGCCCGGCGAATGAGCTGCCGGAAATCAAACGCCTGGACCTGGCCGAGGTGGTGCTGGTCTTGAAAGCCACTGGCCTTGCCGACTTAAGGACCTTTCGGTGGCTCGACCCTCCGGAAACACAGGCGCTCGCCCATGCCGAGGAACTGCTGTTGGACCTCGGCGCGCTCCAGATCCCGCCCGGCTCCGCGGGGACGGAGATCACCGCGGTGGGACGCAAGATGCTCGCGTTTCCGCTGCACCCCCGCTATGCGCGCATGCTGCTGGCCGCGCAGGATTATGGATGTGTAAACCAGGCCTGCCTCATCGCGGCGCTGACTCAAGGACGCGACCTCTTGCTGAGGAACGTGGAGGACCGGGTGGCATTTCTCCGGGAAGACCTGGTCAAATCCGGCGGGGATTTCGAATTCCTGATTGCGCTGTGGCATTCCCTGGAACAACAACGGTTCGCACCGGAAGTCTGCCAGCGGTATGGCGTCCATGCCCAAACCGCGCGCCAGGTCGAACCATTATTCCGCCAGTTTCTGGATTTGGCCCGGCAGCAGGAACTCGACACCGCCAAGCGCAATCCCGGCGCGGACGCCTTGCGCAAATGCATCCTGACCGGCTTTAGCGACCGCGTGGGCCGGCGGGCGGAAGCGGGCGGCGCTCGCTTCGACCTGGTTCATGGCCGCCGCGGCACGCTCGCGCGGGAAAGCCTCGTGCGGGAAGCCCCCTTGATCGTGGCCGCCGAGGTGCGCGAGTTGGAGGGCAAAGAAAAGAGCGTTAACACCGTCTTGAGCCTCGCCACACCCATTGAAGCGGATTGGCTGATGGAGATGTTCCCGAACGACATCGCGCGCACATTGCGCGTCTGGTTTGAGGCCAGTTCCAAACGGGTCCGGGCCGAGGAGCAACTACAGTTCCGCCAACTTTCAATCGGCACGAAACGAATCGAGCCTCCGCCCACCGAGGAAGCCGCGCGGCTGCTGGCCGAGGAAGTTCTGGCAGGCCGCCTCATCCTCAATGACTGGGACGACTGGGTTGAGCAATGGATCACGCGCCTGAACCTGCTGGCCAAATGGTGCCCGGAACTGGGTTTGCCCGCCATCGCGCCGGAGGACCGGCGGGCCCTCGTGGAGCACTTGTGCCATGGCTGCTTTGGCGCCAAGGCGATCAAGGACAAACCCGTGAAAAGCCTGGTGAAAGGCTGGCTGAGTGCCGCGCAACAGCAGTTGCTGGAGAAACAGGCGCCCGAACGGCTGACTCTGCGCAACGGCCGCACGCCACGCGTGCACTATGATGCCGCCAATCCTCCGCACATCGCAGTCCGCATCCAGGAATTGTTCGGCGTGCAATCCACCCCGGTCATCGCCATGAACCGCGTGCCAGTGCTGGTGCGCATCCTGGCCCCCAGCATGCGCCCGGTGCAAATCACCCAGGACCTCGCCGGTTTCTGGCGGGATCATTACCCGCGCATCAAGCAGGAGCTGCAGCGAAAATACCCCAAACACAAATGGCTCTGATCGGTCTCCTGACGGATCACCCCGCACGCGGCAAAATTCCTCGCCGGCAACGCGCCCGGCTACTCGGCCCTCACCCGGTAAACCCGCGAATTTCCCGAAAGACCGGCATTCGTCAGCGTGATCTGTCCCCCCGTTCCACTCATGGGAGGCAAGGCCGCCCAAGCTCCTCCCGGCAAAGCATCCTTGTATTCCAGCCGGTAGCTCCGGCCGCTTTGTGATGCGAGAGATACCGTGAATTGGCTGCCTGTCTTGCGCGGATTCGCCAGCGTGAACGGCGGCAAAGGCGTCACCGACTGCACCAGCGCCACGCTATAGTTCCAGCCGGCGGCAATCGTGGTGACAGCCGCCAAAGAAGCCGGCGCTGTCCCTTCCCCCGATTGGTTTTCTCCCCAGGCAGTGACCGTCCCCGCATTTTGCAGCGCCAGGCCGTGGCGATCGCCGGCCGCCAGCCCCTTGATGCCCGCCAGACCGACCGGCGCGCCGCTGGTGCGTCCCCAGGCCACCACCGTCCCGTCGTTTTTAAGGGCCAGGCAATACTCGATGTTCCCCGCCACCTCGACCACGCCACTGAGTCCGGGGGGAACTGTCACCGGTCCGGAATCATTGGCGCCCCAGGCTACGACGGTGCCATTGGATTTCACCGCCAGGCTGTAGTTCCATGCCGCGAACACCCTGGCCACGCCATTCAGGCCCGCGGGGACATTGGTCTGGTCGTACACGTTCGATCCCCAGGCCACCACCGTGCCGTCATTTCGCAACGCCAGCACATGGGCGTGCCCGGCGGCAATCGCCTTCACCCCGGTCAATCCCGGTGGTACCTGCAATTGGCCGTAGTCATCCGAGCCCCAGCCGGAGAAAGTGCCGTCGGCCTTTTGGGCGATGCTGAAGAAATCGCCGGCGGCAATTTTCGTGACGTTGTTCAGCCCCGGCGGCACGTCGCACTGCCCGTCAAAATTGTGCCCCCAGCCCACCACGGCGCCGGTTCCTTTCAGCGCCAGGCTGTGGTCGAGCGAGCTGGAGATCGCCGCCACCTCAGTGAGCCCCGCCGGCAAGGTGCCCTGCCCGCCGCCCCAGGCGGCAACCGTTCCATTGGCCAACCCGGCTGCCGGGAGCAACACCGCTCCCGCTACGGCACACGTTAAAACCGACAAGAATCCGCCTTTGATCATCGACTTCATAAGTCTGCGCAAAAAAACCTCCGCCAAATTCCGACACCTGGAGACCCCCAATTTTCGCGCCTCAACCCGGTCTTTCTCAATAGGGTCCACCCTGCTCCGCACTCTGGAATTCACCCCAAGCGCCCTGGCCACCCCAGGGGAGATGCCGCGCTTATTTCGGGGCGCCCGGGTTGATTATGACCTCGGCCGGCAGGTTCGTGGCCGGCGCGTTGGTCTGCGCTCCGGCAGCCGGCTTGGGGCCACACCACCTGTCCATGTAGCCCTTGCGATCCAGCCAGGCATAAGCCACCCACAAAATGAACAGCAGCACGATGACCCGGGGCCACCAGCCCTTCTTCTCGGCGTACGGATCGATCAGGTCTCGCTGGGCTCCGGGCGGCAG
>JBBQYD010000096.1:0-12740 GCA_038209025.1 Verrucomicrobiota bacterium
TGAGTTTCGGGCACCGGGAAGGAGACGTCCATGACCAGGCGGCCACCCGACGCCGCATTGAGGTGTTTGAGCAGCCGGAGGGGGATGGCGATCTCATACCGTTGACGCGGCCCCTCGGCTCGACAGACGGTCCTGACTCCCGGAAGGATGGACTGCGGTTTGCTCCCAGGCGTCCGGTCCCGGACCTCCCGCGAGTCGGAACCGAATCCCAACCGCAGCAGATCACCGCCGAAGTCGGTGCCGCTCAACCGCCGGGCCAGCCCGATTTGAAGCTCGTCGCTGAATCCGATTTCAGCGGCTTCACCTTTTTCCGATGCCGGAATGGTGAGAGCCAGGTAAAGGTTTTGCGCGTCGTAACAACTGGAGAATTGCGGCCCCGGCACCGCGGTGTTATCCAGGTTCAATGTCGGAATCCCATCCCAGTCCGCAAACTTGCCGTCCAGGACCGGCCCCGGAGACCGGTGGGGGGTGCTCAACTCCTGGAGGAAACGCACTTCACGGTGAAACCGATGGGGCTTGCCTCCCGAGGTGACGTTGAATTGCAATCGGGGCAGCGACGGCAGCGTGGTGGTGTCCTGCAGCGTTCTCAGCGTGAAACTGTACTGACAGGTGGCGCCCACGGGGATCTGGATGGGAACGTTTGTCGGCTGCACAGAGAACGCGCTGGAGTCCAACACCCAGGCCGCCTCACCCATCAGTGGGGCCGGGTTGGGATTGGCCACGGACACATGGAAGGTTACCCCCGCTTTCAAATCCTGCGCGTCGCGCGGGATCCCAATCCGGGAGACATTCCGGGCGGCAAACTGGAGCCCGCCCATGACGTCGGCCTCGGGATCAGTCAATTCCCCGTGCTCAGTAACGACCCCGACATTGAAGTGATCAGCGGAGGCCCGGATTCTCATGAAGTGATACTCGCCGCCGGATTTCCGGTATTCGGGTCGCAGCTCCGCCCCGCCACCGCCCGTGATAAAATAGCGGATGCCATCGAACTCGCGGGTGGGACCGTAGGTGTGGTAATGCCCGGCAAACACCGCCTTCACGCGGGATGCCTTGAAGAGGGGGTGCAGCGAGTTCTCCCAGAACCGGTAGTATTCCGGGGTGATGCGCTCAGGTTCCCACACGGGAAAGTGGAGGAACACAAACACCGCGCCGGCTTTGGTTTCCTTAAGATCGCGCCGCAGCCAGTCAAATTGAGCCGGGCTCATATAGCCCCAATGCTGGCCCTCCGTGTTGTCGAGGAGCACAAAGTGGCAATCGCCATAATCGAAGGACTGGTAGAACTTCCCGAACCGGCGGCCATAAATTCTCCGGGCGGCCTTGGAGTGGGTGTCGTGGTTTCCGGGGATCTGGTAGTACGGGGCGGCCAGCGCCTTGATCACCTCCTGGTATTTGTCCCACTGGGTCTCTTTCCGGGGAAGTCCGTAGCCATAAATCAGGTCGCCAAGGTTAACGACCAAGGCGGGCTTCAGCGAGTTGATCTTCACGATCAGGCTTTCAAACGGCCGGAAGCTCTCGCTCTCAAAACGTGGGCGCGTATCGCCGATGACGATGAACTCGAAATCGCCGGCTAAACCCCGGGGCCAGCCCGACAAGACGAACAGCAGGATGATCAAACATGCCCTCATCTCTTTCTCCACCGGCCATACTGGCACAGGTTGAGCCGGTAAAACAAGCGCGGCTTCAGTTTGAGATTGGCTTCCTTCCCAAAGATGGATTACGTTGCGACCCGCAATGAAAATCCTGATCCTGCTCATCGCGTGGTTCATCTTGTTCGTGCTGTGCTGGCCGTTGGCGATATTGGCATTGCTGCTTTTCCCCGCAATCTGGTTGTTGCTGCTGCCGTTCCGGCTGGCTGGCATCACGTTGGGAGCTTGGTTTGCGCGGCTGCGAGCCCTGCTCTTCCTGCCGGCGCGGTGGTTGGGTTATGAGATTTCCCGCCGCCACCCGTAACACCATTCAGACAACTCTTCACGAGATCATGAACCGAAGGCATTTCCTCACGGCCGGCACCGGGCTGCTGGCCGCCGCTGCGTTGCCCCCGCTTGCGCCACGTGCCGCCGCCGCCACACCCCCAGCCAACCGCAAACCAACCGCCCCCGCCAGAATGGCTCCGCGTTTCGGCGACGCACGCGACTGGTGGTTTGAAAAACGTTTCGGAATGTTTGTCCATTGGGGGTTGTATGCCATCCACGGTTTTCATGAGCAGGAGCAATGGCGCCGGCGCGTGCCCCGGGAGGAATATGGCCGCCTGGCCCGGGAGTGGAACCCGGTGAAATTCGATCCCGACGCCTGGCTGGACCTGGCGTCGGAAGCGGGCATGAAATACATTTGTCTGACAACCAAGCACCACGATGGGTTCTGCCTCTGGGACACGAAGTTGACCAGTTACAACACGATGCATACCCCCTACGGCAAGGACGTTCTCAAACTCCTCGCCGCCGCGTGCCACCGGCGCAACTTCCCGCTTTGCCTCTATTATTCCATTGCTGATTGGCACCAGCCCAATTACCCGAATCAGGGACGCCACCACGAATTGCCTCCGCAGCCCGGCGATGACCCGGACCTGATGAAATACCTGGAGTTTCTCAAAGGCCAGGTGCGCGAACTGTGCTCCAACTATGGCGAAATCCACGGGTTCTGGTGGGACATGAACGTCGATAAACACGTCGATACCTCGATCAACGCGATGATTCGCAAGCTTCAGCCGAAGGCGGTCATCAATGACCGGGGCTTCGATCCCGGCGATTTCGGGACGCCCGAGCGCGATTACGACGCCAGCGGCGAAGAATTGCTGGTCTTCAGCAAGCCTACCGAAGCCTGCCAATCGGTCGGCGTCGAAAGCTGGGGCTATCGCCAAAATGAGGATTACTATTCCGACCGCCACCTCCTGCGCAGCATTGACAAATACCTGGCGCGCGACGCGAATTATCTCCTCAACGTCGGTCCCCAGCCCGACGGCACCATCCCGAAAGAGTCCGCTGCGCTGCTGCGCCGCATCGGCAAATGGTACGGCCAGGTGCGTGACGCTTTTGAAGGCGTTCAGCCAGCGTCACAACTGACTTCCAACCGCGATGTGCTGCTCACGCGTAACGGCAATACGCTCTACGTGCATCTGTGCAAGGATCCGGCAGCCAATGCTATCAAGCTCAAGCCTTTGAAGGCCGCCCCCCGGAAGGCTACCCTCCTCAACACCGGACAGCCGGTGGATTTCGTCGTCGAAATGGCTCCCAGCGACCATGCCACGCAGGAGGCTTTCCTCAGGCTGCGTGGGCTGCCGGCTAACGAGATGTCGAACACCGTCCTGGTCGTGAAGCTCGAGTTCGACAATCTGGCGGAAGTTTCTGGAGCGAGCTTCAAAGACGACGAGAAGAGCATTCTGCGGAGATGACCCTGCTGTAATGCCCTCATGGAACTGGCGGCCAAACCGGGCCCGCCCCTCCCCGGAAAGCCCATCACGGTGTCGCACGTTTCGGCAACCTGGCGCAGATCAGAAAATCAACTTGCTTATTCCAAGCACCATCATAATGTTGCCTCATTACCTTTCAGCTATGAGACACTTTGCACTCGCACTTGCCTTACTCATCAGTTGCCACCACGCTGACTCGCAAAGCGTGTCGTTCACCTCCAGCGCATTCCCCTTGCACGGCGGGTCGGACTCTGGGCCGACCTGTCTTGCGGTGGCGGATGTTGACGGCGACGGCCGTCTGGATGTGATTGTGTCAAACTACGGTTTCCGTTGGGGCCTCCCGGGCGATCCGGGCGGGTGGAACAACACGCTGGAGGTGCTGACCAACAACGGCAACGCCGGTTTTGGCTTCCAGGCCACGCTCACCGTGGGCGAAGGCCCGACTTCCGTGGTGGCCGCGGATGTCAACGGCGATGGCAAGCCGGATTTGGTCTCGGCAAATCAAACGTCGGACACGCTGACAGTGCTGACCAACAACGGGAGCGGCAGCTTTGGTTTCCAAGCCACGCTCCCGGTGGGTAGCAAACCGAATTCCGTGGTAGCCGTCGACGTCAACGGGGATGCCCATCCAGACTTGGTCTGCGCAAATAACGGCGCCAACACGCTGACGGTTTTGACCAACAACGGCAGCGAGGGCTTTGGTTTCCAAGCCACGCTCCCGGCGGGCCTGGGGGCGTATGCCGTGGTGGCTGCGGACGTCAACGGCGACGGCCAACCGGATTTGGTCTGTGCAAATAACCTGGCCAACACGCTGACGGTTTTGACCAACAACGGCAGCGGAGTCTTTGGTGCCAACGCCACGCTCCCCGTGGGCAATCAGCCTGATGCCGTCGCAGCGGCGGATGTCAACGGCGATGGCAAGCTCGATTTGGTCTGTGTGAACTGGGGTGCCAACACGATGACAGTCTTGACCAACAACGGCAGCGGGAGCTTTGGCGCCAGTGCCACGATCCCCGTCGGCATTACTCCGTCCACGGTGGCGGTGGCGGACCTTAACGGCGACGGCAGCCTCGACCTTGTCTGCGCGAATACCGGGGGCAACACGTTGACAGTGCTGACCAACAATGGGAGCGGCGGGTTCAGCCTCCATGCGACGCACAACCAGGGCAATATTCCGAACCTCTGGCCGGCGGAGGTCAACGCGGACGGCAAGCCGGACTTGATCCTGGCGAATTTCCGTGACGGCACGCTGACGGTGATCAAGAACACCACCACGTTCGCGCCACCGGTTTCCACGCCGCCGCTGACCATCACGCACCAAACCGGCGCCGTGCGCGTGGTGTGGCCGTCGGCTTCGCCCGGTTGGTCCTTGCAGCAGAGTCCGGATTTGGCGACTCCGAGCTGGCTGCCCAGCGGTTATGGCTGGCCGGGTATCGCGGACGACGGCACGAATAGGAACCTCACCTTGCCATCGCCAAAGGGGAATCTGTTCTTCCGCCTGATCCATCCGTGAATTCCTATCAATTCGATTGAGAAGCCGCCAACCCAGCGTTCCGTCCCGCACTTTCCGTCACCTACTCAATCGAAGTCATGGCGCCCAAGCTCACGCTCACCCCCGCGGGTCCGGGCGAGGCGGTAATCTCCTGGACGCCCGCTCCGCCGGGCTTCGTGTTGCCGGAAAGCACGGGCTTGGCACCGGCTGCGTGGACGAATTCCCCCAGCGGCGCCACGAATCCCACAGTCGTGCCCGCCAACCTGTCGAACCAATTTTGTCGGCTGCTCAAACCGCGAAGGGGTCTTCTGCTCGCTCAGCCTGGTTTCGCCGGTGGTTCTGAGTGGTGATGATTAACTTGCTGCCTTACGGCGAGCGGATGCGGTAGAGGCGGCCGGGATAATTCGCCCAGTCCGGATCGCTAAAATAGAACGAGCCGTTCGTGAGGCTGAGGCTTTGCAGCGAGACCCAGGGGCCGCTGGCCAGATCGGCGCTGGCTTCCACCACGATCGGAATGTTGGTGGTTCCGGTGATGTTGAAGCCGAATCCGTTGGTCAGCACGCCGAAATTGGGACCGCTGCTTTGGGCCAGCGGATTCCACAGCGCGGTCGGACGACCGGAAAGCTTGTTGGTCCATCCCGTGGTCCCCGGCAGGTAATAAACGGTCACGTAATTGTCCCCGTCGAAGACCAGCGAACCGCCCAGGCTGGGGGCGTTCCCTTTGAAAAAGACGCTCGTCAGCCAATAGCACTGAATGAAGACTGTGTCGGCGAGGCTGGTGTCGCGGGCGAGAATGGTCACATTGGTCAGGGTCATGCAGTTGTAGAAAGCCCCAGCGCCGATGTTGGTGACGCTGGCGGGCATCACGAAGCCGATCAGGGGGCACTTCTCAAACGCATAGGCTCCAATACTCACGACGGTGGTGGGCACGGTGAGGCTGGTCAGTCTGCTGCTGGAAAACAATTTGGCACTAATGCTGGTGAGGGCGGCGGGCAGGGTCACGTTGGTCAGGACGCCGCAGCTAGAAAACGCCCCCTCCGCGAGATTGGTAACGCTGTTGGGGATCGTGACGCTGGGCAAGCTGTTGCAGTAAGAAAACGCATAGCTGCCGATACTGGTGAGATTGGTGGGGATCGTGAAGTTGGTCAGGCCCTGGCAGGACTCGAACGCATGGTCGCCAATGCTGGTGAGGCTAAGAGGAAACGTCAAACTGGGCAGGCGGTAGCAGCCAGCGAACGCATAGTTGCCAATGCTGATGACACTGTTGCCTACTACGACATTGGTCAGGGAGCTACAACCATAGAACGCCAACTCGCCGAGGCTGGTAACGCTGTCGGGAATCGTGACCTGGGTCAGGCTCAGGCAATCCCTGAACGCCCAGCCTCCGATGGTCGCCACGCCGGCCGGAATCGCGTAGGTGCTGCCGGCTTTGTTTTGCGGGTATTGGATGAGCGCACTCTGGGTCTGGTCGAACAAAACGCCTGCCACACTGCTATAGGCCGGGTTGCCGGCAGCCACCGTGAATGCACTCAGACCGGTGCAGCGCGCGAAGGCCTGGTAGCCAATGTTGGTGAGGCTGGCGGGGATCGCGAGGTTGGGCAACCGATAGCAGTTATAGAACGCATTGGTGCCGATGCTGGTCAGGCTGGCCGGCAGCGTGAGACTGGTCAGGCTGGTACACCAATTGAACGCCAGGTTCCCGATGCTAGTGACGTTTGTGCCGAGTGTGAGACTGCTCAGGCTGGTGCAGTTATCGAACGCACTGTCCCCGATGCGGGTGTAGCCGCCGGAGATCGTGACGCTGGTCAGGCCGTAGCAGCGATTGAACGCCGAGTCCCCGATGTTGGTGACGCTGCCGGGAATCGTGAGGCTGGCAATATGGGTACAGTATTTGAAGGCTGAGTTCCCGAGGCTGGCGACGCTGCCAGGGATCGTGAGGCTGGTCAAGCCGGAGCAGCCATCGAACGCATGGTCCCCGATGCTGGTGACGCTGTCGGGGATGGTGACGCTGGCCAGCTTGCTGCAGGAATAGAACGTCGAGCTCTCGATGCGGTTGACGCTGCTGGGGATCACGGCGCTGGCCAGCTTGGAGCAGTTGTAGAACGCCGAGTCGCCGATATAGGTGACGCTGCTGGGGATCGTGACGTTGGTCAGGTTGTAGCTGTTATAGAACGCATTGGTTCCGAGGCTGGTAACGCTGCCAGGGAGCGTGACACTGCTCAGGTTGCATTGATCGAAACCCCAGTCCTGGATGATGCTGACGTTACTGGGGACGGTATAGCTGCCCACGCGACCGCCCGGATACTGCAGGAGAATAGTCTGGCTTGGGTCGAACAGAATGCCATCGCTGCTGCTATACGTGGCGTTGGCCGCATCCACGGTGATCGTCATCAGCTTGGGGCAGTAAGAGAACGCCGAGATGCCGATGTTGGTGACGCTGGCAGGGATCGTGAGGTTGGTCAGGCCGGTGCAGGCATCGAACGCATTATCACCGAGACTGAGGACGCCGTTGGGGAGCGCGAGGTTGGCCAGGTTCATGCAGTAGATGAACGCACTGTTCCCAATGCGGGTGACGCTGCCGGGGATCGTGAGGTTGGTCAGGTTGCCGCAGGAGTAGAACGCCTGGTCCCCGATGCGGGTGACGCCGTTGGAGATCGTGAGACTGCCCAGCTTGCAGGCATAGAACGCCGCGTCGCCAATGTTGGTGACGCTGCCGGGAGTCGCGTAGCTGCCCCCTTTACCAGCCGGGCACTGAATGAGCTGGGTCTGGCTCTTGTTGAACAGCAGGCCATCGCCACTGCTATACGCCGGATTGGCCGAATGCACGGTGATCGCCGTCAGGCTGATGCAGTAAGCGAGCGCCGAGGTCCCGATGTCGGTGACGCTGCTGGAGATCGTCGAGAGGCTGCCCAGGTTCCAGCAACCATAGAATGCCCAGTTACCGATGCTCGTGACGCTGCCGGGGATCGTGATGCTGGTGACGCTGGTTTTGTTGGAAAACGCCGAGTTCCCGATGCTGGTGACGGGCAGGCCATTGGTCGTGCTGGGTATGACCACCACGGCGCCAGCGCCCGTGTAGCCGGTGATGGTGATCGCGCCGGCATTGGTCGTGTAGGTGAACTGGGCCTGCGCCGCCAGCGGCGTGGACAGAAGGACGAAGCCTAAAAAGGCGAGCCATGCGTTTTTCATAAAGAATTTTTGCCGCTAGAATTGCTATTCCACGCTCCTCTTCGAAACAGCGACTTGCTGTCCTCATAGGGGGGCTTAAACCGAGCTTATACCAGCGCGCAGGTCAGACAAGCACTTCCTCCAATTGTTTTCTTTATTGCCCTCAAGTCGGATCAGCCGTTGATCCCGGCTCGATCAGGAGACCAGGATAATGTTTGACAGGAGTTCAGTGACGCAGAATCCATTCCGCAATGTCGTTTACGACGGCTTGGTCCATGTGGCTGGGTTGGAGGTATTCGGAGGGCACGCTCTTTCCTTGACCGGCAGTAAAGAGCGAGACTACGTAGCGGAGGGTGTCGTCATGGCGTCTTCCAGCGGGCGAGCCAGGCAGCCGGCCAGCAGGATTAGGCCTTTGCCAACGGTGAAATCTACTTCACAGAAGTCGTTGGTCTGGGGGGTGCGGTGGCGGCTCCGAGGCCGTAGCGAAAGGGGAAGCCATGACGCCGATGAGCAGAGCGAAAGCCGGAATTCTCATAGGGGATGGTTCTTTGAGAGCCGATACGCATAAACTAACGACGCAATCAAGACCACAGCCAGAACGGGCGTAAAAACGCAAAGAAGGTAGAGTTCGGGCCGCACCACAAAGGCGAGTACGAGGAGACCGGCGGCGGCAGCCACCATGAGCCGGCCGGCCAGCCGATGAGTCTTCATCCAAACTTCCCTTGATCGCATTGTCCAAGGTACACGGATGCCGATAAAATGATTGGGGCGCAACTTGGTGAACAGGTTCCCGATCACCAGGAAAAGGAGCGCCGCCCCTGCTTGAACGACCAGGAAAAGGTTAACGTGCATCTGCAAGGCGCTGGCCAGGATCGCCAACTGGAAACAGCACAGCAGCGAGGTGCCGGCGAGCATGATCGCGGCGAGCGCCCGCAGGATGCTGCCCCGGGTTTCCTCGTCGTACCCGCGCATCCGCGGGTCCAGCAGCGGCAACAGGAGCCCGAGCCCGAAGATTCCGACGTTCATTGAGGGCAAAAAGAGCGTCCCGAGCGGCTTGCCGCCATATCCGTCGACATGCCAGTGGACGTTCCAATGGATCGGGATGCGGTCGGGGAGCCTATCCCAGAGCAGGGCGGCGGCGCAGAAGGGCGCGGCTAGCACGATCAGTTGCAACCATTCTCTTTTCAGCCAGTTCATGACGTATTCCTTTCTTTGCCTTCCCGGAGAGTTTGAGCAGCCAAGCCAGGCAATCGTCCAGGACGGTAGTGTTGAGTGAGTAAACGATGAATTGTCCGCGCCGCTCCGCGAGCACCAAGTCGGCCTGTCGGAGCAGATCGAGATGATGCGAGATGCTCGGCTTGCTCATGCGGAAACGGTCGGCGATCTCGCCGGCCACCATGTCGCCCTCCCGGAGCAACTCCAGGATGCGGCGCCGGGTCGCGTCGTTGAGTGCTTTGAATACTGTATCCATCTTGTTTCATATTTAGACAAATATCTAAATATGTCAAGGGGGTGCAAGCGCTTTTCTTCGTTGATCAGGGAATTGGCTTGCGGGCAAGGTTCGGCGGGAAGCGGGGGGGGACAACGCTGCCGGGGTTGTTGAAATACCCGCCACCCTCCGCCCCGGCTTAAACACGGGAGAGAGGGTGTCGCGGGAGAGATAGAGTTGACAGGGCCTGCTCAAAGGTTTATTCCTATTTCGCTATGTGTCGAAGTATAGCAATATAATCAAATGCGCGACTTCATGAGCATCACCAAGGCCCTGGCGGACGAAAACCGCGTCCGCGCGCTCCTGGCGTTGCGGCACGGCGAACTGTGTGTTTGCCAGATCACGGAGCTGTTCGGCCTGGCGCCTTCCACCATTTCCAAGCATTTGTCCATTCTCGAGCAGGCCGGGTTGGTCGAGTCCAGGAAGGAAGGGCGCTGGGTTTACTACCGGCTGCCGGACGGAGCGCCGCCGGCCCTGATTCGCGAGGCCACCGCCTGGGTAACGAAAGCCTTGAAGCACAACGCAAAGATAGTTGGGGACACGCGGCAACTGAAGAGTATCCAGGCCATCGACCCGGTGGAATTATGCAAACGGCAATGCCGAAAATGAAACCCCTGGTGCTCATCCTCTGCACCGGCAACTCGTGCCGCAGCCATCTGGCCGAGGGCATCCTGCGCGCGGCGGCGGGCGATTCACTCAAGGTACAAAGCGCCGGATCCAAACCGGCGGGCTGCGTGCATCCCCTGGCGGTCCGCGTGATGAAAGAAATCGGCATCGATATTTCGGGGCACCGCTCCAAGCACCTGGATGAGTTCTTGCAGCAACCGGTAGAGACCGTCATCACCGTTTGCGGGGATGCGGACCAGGCGTGTCCCGTATTTCCGGGTCAGGTGAACCGGTATCACTGGGGCTTTGATGATCCCGCGAAAGCTGCAGGCTCCGAGGAAGAAAAATTGGCCGTATTCCGGCGCGTGCGCGACGAGATTAAAAAGGTTTTTGAGGCCTACGCCGCCGGGCGAATGAACGAAGCCCGGAGCCAGAGCGCACGAACACAATCATCGGGCAGAAGGAAGGTCAGGGCAAAATGTTTCTGAAAGGTGACAACCTGAATACGAAGAGCAGGACCTGCATCACAAAGTATGTGTGGAATGTGTCCGGATGGCCGGGGATTGGCTGGCAGGAGCGCTGAATGACCCCGGCCCGCAGGCGGCCAGCTCAAGCCGATGAAACCTTATGAGTGAAGCGTTGCCAAATAAAGAAGAGGTGCGGCAGAAGGTCCGCGAGGGTTACGGCCAAATTGCCCGGAGTGGCGGCTCCTGCTGTGACAGCACCCCGACGTGTTGCGGCTCGAGTGCGACGCCGGTGAAGCCGGAGGAACTTGCCAAACACATCGGCTATAGCGCGGAAGAACTCGCCCCGCTGCCGGACGGCGCCAACATGGGCCTCTCGTGCGGCAATCCGAATGCGCTCGCGGCGCTCCAACCCGGCGAAGTGGTGCTGGACCTGGGCGCGGGCGGTGGTTTCGATGTGTTCATCGCCGGCCGAAAGGTGGGCCCGCACGGACGCGCCATCGGCGTGGACATGACCGCGGAGATGCTGGCCAGGGCGCGCAAAAACGTCGCAAAATACCGTGAGTCCACCGGGCTCGATAATGTGGAGTTCCGCCTGGGAGAAATCGAGCATCTGCCCCTCGCGGACGCCAGCGTGGACGTCATCATCTCGAATTGCGTCATCAACCTGTCACCGGACAAGCCGCAGGTGTGGCGTGAGATTGCGCGCGTGCTCAAGCCGGGCGGACGCGTTGCGGTGTCGGATCTGGCGCTGTTGAAACCGCTGCCCCTGGCGATTTTGGAAAGCGTCGAAGCGCTGGTCGGCTGCGTGGCGGGCGCGGTGCTGGTTTCCGACACAGAACAAATGGCCAAAGCGGCCGGCCTGACCGGGATCGCGCTGAACCCAAGGTCCAGCTACATCGATGGCATGGTGGACTGGCAGGACCCGCTGTATCGGAAAATCACAGCCCGGCTTCCGTCTGGAACCAAGCCGGGCGATTACATCACCAGCTTGGAGATTACGGCGAGCAAGGGCCCTGAGGTCGTTGCGGCCTCGCGCAGTGCCGGCAGTTGTCAAAGTGCCGTGGGCGGCTGATGAACACATACTGAATCCCATTCACGACACCATGGAAAAAGCGTCCATCTCCACCACTGCGGCAGCCGCACCCAAACGCCTCGATTTTTTCGAGCGTTATCTGACCGTCTGGGTGTTTGCGTGCATGATTGTCGGCGTAGGCGTCGGGAAGATCCTCCCCGGCGTTGCCCGGTCGCTCGGCCAACTCGAATTCGGGAAGGATTCGCACGTCAACATTCCCATCGCCGTGCTTATCTGGCTGATGATCTACCCGATGATGCTCAAGATCGATTTCGGCGGCATCAAGGGCGTGTTCGCCAAACCGAAGGGTCTGTTCATCACCCTGTTCGTCAACTGGCTGGTCAAACCATTCAGCATGGCGCTGCTCGGCTATGTCTTTGTGAGGACGATGTATTCGGGCTGGCTGGGGCTGTTCGACGCCGACACCGCGAACAATTACACCGCCGGCCTCATCATTCTCGCCGCGGCGCCTTGCACGGCGATGGTTTTCGTCTGGAGCTACCTCACCGATGGCGACGGGCCTTACACGCTGGCCCAGGTGGCGATCAACGACCTGATCATGGTTTTCGCCTTGCCCCCATCGTGATGTTCCTCGTGGGTGTCACCGGCGTGAAAATCCCCGGCCAAATCCTGTTCATTTCCGTGCTCGTCTTCATCGTGATTCCGCTGGCGGCGGGCTGGTTGAGCCGCATCCTGCTTATCAAAGCCCGCGGTGTGGTCTGGTTTGAGGGAACGTTCCTGCCAAAGTTCCGCCCCGTGACGATTGTGGCTTTGCTGCTCACCCTGGCTCTCATCTTTGCCTTCCAGGCCGAAAACCTCATCAAGAACTGGATCGTGGTCCTGCTGCTGGCGATCCCGATCCTGATCCAGGTCTATTTCAATTCGACCCTCACCTATGCGCTCATGCGGCTGTTCCGGGTGCGGCACAACGTGGCGACCCCGGGCGCTTTGATTGGCGCGAGCAACTTCTTTGAACTGGCCGTCGCGGTAGCCATCACGCTCTTCGGTCCGACCAGCCCGGCGGCGCTGGCCTGCGTCGT
>JBBQYD010000097.1:0-12721 GCA_038209025.1 Verrucomicrobiota bacterium
ACATCCACATTCACGTTCCCGCCGGCGCCACGCCCAAGGATGGCCCCAGTGCGGGGGTCACAATCGTGGCCGCCCTTGCCTCCCTGCTCACGGGCCGGCGAGTCCGCTCAGACACCGCCATGACCGGCGAGATCAGCTTGCGCGGGCGCGTCATGCGCGTCGGCGGCATCAAGGAAAAAGTGCTGGCGGCCAGCCGGTTTGGCATAAAACGCATTCTGCTTCCGGATCAAAACCAAACAGATTGGGCCGAAGTGCCCGAGGAGGTCCGCCAGAAACTCGAGGTTCACTTTATTCGGCACATCTCCGATTTGCTGCCGCTGGCTTTGCGTGAAAAATGAAAAACCCAAGGTTGTTGTCCACTGGAATTACCGGTTTTGCCTGTCTGCTCGGTTGCGCGGTGCTGGCGCAACCCGCCGCCGCCCAACCCAAGGCGGAGATCCGCACTCCAGCGGCGATTGACCTTTCCGCCGCCCGCAAGGCTGGAACGGCGTTGAGGGCCGAACTCTTGTCCATGAAACCGGCGGAGAACACCCGCACCAAAGGCTCGCTCCGGGTTTCGGCCAACCGCCAAAACCGCCAGGTTCCATTCACGTTCTCCGTCACCATCGGCGGCACGAATTGGACCACCACCTATGAGGCGTGGCCCCGGGAAAAAGATGCCAAACCCATCCGGTTGACGATCCGGCAAGGCCTCCAAACCCCCAATGATTACACCCTTTCGGAAGGCGACGGCTCCGAGCGCCATCCGCTGGCCAACGAAACCATGGTCCCGTTCGCGGGTTCCGATTTCTGGCTGGCCGACCTGGGGCTCGAGTTTCTCCACTGGCCCGATCAGCGCGTCACCGGCACGGAAATGCGCCGGGGACAATCCTGCCGCGTGCTGGAAAGCATCAACCCCAAGCCCGCCCCGGGCGCCTACCGCCGCGTGGTCTCATGGATCGATATTGATTCCGGCGGCATTGTTCATGCCGATGCTTACGATTCGCGCAATGCCATCCTGAAGCAGTTTGACCCCAAGGAATTCAAAAAAGTTGAAGGTCAATGGCAGCTTGCTGAAATGGAAATTCGCAATCGCCAAACCGGTTCGCGCACCCTCATTGAATTCGATCTGGCCAATAACCCGCCGCCTGAGCGGAAGTGACGCTGATTTCTTACCCGTCTTTTTTCGTGTCAGACATGCGTGAGGGGACGGCCGGCTTGCCCAGCACCGTTTCGATCAGTTCATAGGCCGTCTCGCGCTCCCTGGAAGGGAAATCATGGCCGCAATCCGGGTGCGCGACCTTGAGGTTGCCTTCCACGCCATGCAGGCGATAAATCGCGATGGCGGAACTCACCACCTCATCAACACTCTCCGAGTTGAAGTTGCTGTCCTGGAGCGGTGCATTGATAAAGACCCTGCGCGGAGCCAATGCGCCCAGCAGTTCATGGAAGTCAAACGGCACCTCCCCCAGCTTGCTTTGATATTCCAGTAATGCGGGCATATATCGCTCGCTGGTCCAACCCCGGATGTCCCCCTTCTGGTACGCCGAAAATGAATCGAAGCCGCAACTGCTCACGACCGCTTTAATGCGCGGTTCCCAAACGGCCGTATAGATGGCATTGTGGCCGCCCAGCGAGTGCCCCAGGGCCGCCACTCCGCCGGATTTCACTTCGACCATTTTTTCAACCAGGTCGATGGCTCGGGCATTGTCCCGAATCGCTTTAATGGTCCCGCTGCGATAGCCCAACGCCTTCAGATCAGGGGCATAACTGCCCTGGTGCGGGTAGGCTGGAGCAATTACCACAAAGCCCCGCTGCGCCAGCTCCCGGGCAAACGCGCGGTAGTTCGTCCGGACCTGCTCGACCGTCACCCGGGGGCCATACTCTTGGTCGGTCGAATGCAGAACCAGGACGGCTCCCCGCCGGTCGTTCGCAGAGGCGCCTTTCGGGATCAGCAAATACGCCGGCACCCGCGATCCTGGCTCGGAGACGTAGGTGATCAACCGCTGGCGGTATTCGCCCATATCCTTCTCTTCAATCGTCTCGGGTTCCAGCGGCCCCCGGTACATGGCACCCATGGGCCCCATGATTTTCTCCATGCCCTTAAGAATCTCACCTCGGCGCCGCAGCCAGTCGTTGGTGGTGAGAACCGGCTTGAGCCGATTGTCTTCACCCCTGAAAACCATCAGGTTTGTTCGTGGCAATCGCTCCGGGGCGGGAAGCTCCGCCCCTTGGGCCGCCCCAATGGCGAGAATCACCAATACCAAGCCAGGCAACACCGACGAAACGAGGGCTCGCATGCCTTCAGAGTAGAAGCATCCCTGCCCCGGCAGCAAGCCGGAGGGTGCCGGGTGGGTATTTGTTCGCGGGCTGCCGGAAGAGCTGGCAGAATCCTGAACAATTGTGATTCAATGATGCACATCGGAACCGCAGCAGCGATTATATGAGCACGTCATCTTTCTCTCTCCTCCCGATTTTCCTGGCCGTGGGGACGGTCCTGGCGGCGCCCAACACCAGCCCGGACGAAGCGCAGTCCAAGGATTTCACCATCGTTTGCCTGGGCGACAGCATCACCCGGGCGGGTTATCCGGCCGAGCTGGAGAAATTGCTGCAAGTAAAAGTCATTAATGCCGGAGTGGGTGGAAACACCTCCCGGCAGGGCCTGGCGCGATTGGACAGGGATGTCCTGACCAACAAGCCGAACGTGGTGCTGGTTTTTTTCGGGGCTAATGACAGCCGGTTGGATGCGCCGAAAACCCATGTGCCGCTGAAGGAGTATGAGAAGAATCTCACGACGATAGTCGAGCGGTGCCAGAAAACGGGGGCGAACGTGGTGCTGGGAACACCGCCGCCGATTGATCCCGAACCCTACTACCAACGTCATCCAAAGGAGAATTACCAGGCGGCGGGCGGCCTGGAAGCCTGGCTGGCGAAGTATCGTGCCGCCGTGCTGCAAGTGGGCGAAGCCACGAAGGTCCCGGTCCTGGACCTGAACGAACTGCTGGCCAAAGAACCCGCCTGGCGGAGGCCGGACGGCGTGCATCCGACCGAAGCAGGGACCCAAATCATCGCCCGATTATTTGCGAAACAGGTCGCCCCCCTCATGAAGCAGCCGCACCCGCCCCGGACCTCCTCGCATGAATGAATTGCCGCCGCATCCCGGGCAGCCAGCGTCCGCCCGCACCCTGCTCGCCTGGATCCTGCCCCTGGCGCTGGTGGTCTGCGCACTGGCGATCAGCACGCAAAGCTATTGGATAGACGAATGCGGAGTCGCTTACAAAGCGGCGATGCCCACGCTGGCGGACTTCTGGCACAAGATATCCACCGAAGGCAGCGCGGACCTGCAGCAGCCGTTTCATCATTTCTTTGCCTGGGGCTGGGTAAAGCTGGTGGGGTTGAACGAGTTTGCCCTGCGGGCGGGAAACATTCCCTTCTTTTTGCTCGGGCTGATAGTCACGATTTCCGCATTTCGCGGCAATCCCCCGCTCTGCCGGGGGATTGCGCTGGTGGTTTTGACCAGCCCCTTTGTCTGGTTCTACCTGAATGAAGCCCGTCCTTACACCGTTCAAATCTGCGCCAGCCTGGTGGTTTTTTCGTCGATATACCGGCTGTCACTGGGCTCCGACACTCCGGAGGGTGAAGCCCGCTGGGTAAGGCTGCTGTGTTTCGGAATGGTGCTCCTGGCCACCAGCGGCATGCTGGCGATGCTGTGGCTGGGCGCTTATTTGCTGGGCCTGCTGCTCAACACCCCAAAAACCCGCCTGATTCATTTTTTGCGGGGCTATGGGCGTCTGTGGGCCATCACCGCGCTCCTGCTGCTGGGGATGGGATTGTTTTACCTCTGGACGCTGACCATCGGCGCACGAGCCACCGCAGTGGGGGGGACGGACCTGCGGAACCTGGCCTTCATCCCTTTTGAGCTGCTGGGTTTCAGCGGTCTGGGTCCGGGACGGCTGGCCATCCGCAATGAAGGGCTGAAGGCCTTTCTGCCGTGGCTTCCGTGGCTGGGATTGTTCGGGGTGTTCGTGGCGGCGGTGCTGCTGGCAGGGTGGCGGTCCATCGCGAGCGCGCTTCCCCTCCGGCAGCGGTTATGCTGGCCATTGGCCGTCATGCTGGTAGGCGGTTTTATCCTGCTGGTGGGCGTAGTGGTCCATTTTCGAGTGCTGGGGCGGCATTGCACACCCGTTTTGCCGCTCATGATGTTCGTGCTGGGCGCGGGGGCCACCAAACTGTGGGATGGCAAACGGCTGGTGGGGCGCCTGGCGGTGGCGGGTTTTGTCGTCCTGAGCCTGTCCTCCTGCCTGATGGTCCGCTTTGGCGAGCGGCACGCGAAGGATGATTATCGCGGCGCGGCGCGGTGGGCGCGGGCGGCCTTGGAACGTGGTGAAACGGTGTGGTGGAATGCCGACCGCGAGGGGGCGGCCATCTACAACCTGCCTGCAACGACCAACTTGCAACCGAACACCGCGCTATGGGTGGCCAACCCGCTGGATGGGTTCGAGACCAACCTCCCAGCGCCCAGCCTCGTGCTCGCTTCGAAACCTGATATTTACGATGGCACGGGCGCGCTGGCGGGATTTCTGAAGCGAAACGACTACCAGGCGGCCACCAATTTTGTGGCCTTCACCGCCTGGAGAAGGCCCGGGAAGCAAGCGGGAGACCGCTAGAAGGATCATGACTGTCATCATGATTTTCTGCTGAACTAGAGCAGTGTGTTGACAATCGGATTTCGACTCTTCTACTCTGCCCCTGCTCAGGCACTAAATACTTATGCACAACGTCCAACTTGGGATCATTGACTACGCGGTCCTCGGCATCTACGTGGTTTTCGTCGTTGGGATCGGTTTTGCCTTAAGGCGGTACATGAAAAGCTCGTCGGACTTTCTCACGTCCGGCAGGTCCATTCCAGCATGGGTGACTGGTCTGGCGTTTATTTCCGCGAACCTGGGGGCTCTGGAACTGGTCGGCATGGCGGCCAGCGGCGCGAAGTACGGCATTGCCACCAGCCACTTCTATTGGGTGGGCGCCATCCCGGCGATGATCTTCCTGGCAGTGTTCATGATGCCGTTTTACTACGGGTCGAAGGCGCGGTCGGTGCCGGAATACCTCAAGATGCGTTTCGACGAACGGGTGCGCGCGCTCAATTCCGTCGCCTTCGCGGTCATGACCGTCTTCGCCTCGGGCATCAGCATGATCGCGTTGGCCAAGTTGCTGAACCAGTTGCTGGGGTGGAATTACCACCTGGCCCTGTGGATTTGCTCGGCCGTGGTTTTGGTGTATGTGCTCAAGGGCGGGCTGACCTCGGCCATTTACACGGAGGTGCTGCAGTTTTTCATGATCGTGCTGGGTTTTGCCCCGGTGGTTTACCTTGGGCTGAAGGACGTGGGCGGCTGGGGGAGCATGAACCAATCACTGCAAACCGTCGCCCAGAACCCGATGGTTTATGACCTGGGAACCAAGGCGTACCCGGCGGACGCATGGACCAGCGCCTGGCGTCCGTTGCTGGGCGGCACTGCAACCAATCCCATGGGGGTGGATCTGTTCGCGATGGTGTTCGGCTTGGGCTTCGTGCTTTCGTTCGGCTACTGGTGCACGAATTTCCTGGTGGTGCAGCGGGCGATGGCCGCCAAGAACATGGGGGCGGCCCGCCGCACCCCCTTGATCGCCGCGGTGCCCAAGATGCTTTTCCCCATCCTGGTGATCGTTCCCGGCATGATCGCGGTCGCGCTGACCTCGATGCCGAACAAGAATTACCGCATCCCCCCCCCGATTGTCAGCGATGCCAACTATGACAAGGCGGTGGCGGTGGTCAAAAGCGCGGGGGAGGACAAAGCCGCGGCTTTTAAAGCGGTGGGCGAATCGATCGGGCGCAAAATGAATCCGGAAAGGACCGCCGCGCTGATCGGCGCTTCCGCTGGGATGACCGACAAGGAGATCAAGAACGGCCTATATAATGCCATCGCGGAGTACGACTACGACGGCGTGATCCTTTCGCTGGTGAAGAAGTATTGTCCGCCGGGATTGCTGGGGCTGGCTTTAACCGCCTTGCTTGCTTCGTTCATGTCGGGAATGGCGGGCAACGTCACGGCCTTCAACACCGTTTGGACCTACGACATCTACCAGGCCTACATCGCCAAGAACAAGAGTGACCAGCACTACTTCCGGATGGGGCAGGCCATCACCGTGGTCGGGATTTTGCTCAGCATCGCCTGCGCCTACTTCGCGTCCATGTATAATAACGCCATGGACATCATTCAGTTGGTGTTCGGGTTTGTGAATGCTCCGCTGTTCGCGACCTTCCTGCTGGGCATGTTTTGGAAGCGGACCACCGGGACCGGGGCGTTCATCGGACTCTCTGGCGGCATTGGCGGCTCGGCGCTGTTCCACGCCCTGACCATCGCCCAAGGCAACGCGCCGGGGGTGAAGGGCGGTTATCTGAGCGTCGTCCAGGAGTTTCCGAGTGAAATGGCGCAGAACTTCTGGCTGGCCAGTTTCGCCTTTATCATCTGCTTTACCTTGACGCTGGTGATCTCGCTGGCCACACGCCGCACCAAGACGGACGAGGAACTGCGCGGGCTGGTTTATTCACTCACCCCCAAAATCAGGGACGAGGAAACCGCGTGGTATCTGCGGCCGGCGACGCTTGGACTGGTGCTGCTGGCGTGCTGTGTCATCCTGAACATTATTTTCCGTTAACCGAAAGGAACTGTTTTTATGGGTCTTGATATTCGCTGGCCGATTGGCCTCATGTTTACCCTGATCGGCGCGATCATGGTGATTTTCGGGCTGGCCACCGGCTCGAACAAGGAAATGTATGAGCGTTCGCTCGACATCAATGTGAACCTGTATTGGGGCCTTCTCCTGCTGGTTTTCGGCGCGTGGATGCTCATTATGGCGGTGCGCGGCAAACAAAAGGCCGAACCGGCCGGTGACCAGCCGGGCAACCAGAAATGATCGCCGACCGCGCGGGCCGGATCAGAGTCATCAGCCCGGGCGGGCGCACCTGCGCCTGGTTCCGAATGGAGAAGCGGGCACGGCCATCGCCGATGACTGAGCCCCGGCAAGAATAATCATGAATGCAACTATCAAGCGGGAGAGCTTCGGGAAGCTGCCAGATGGCCGCACGGCAGAGCTGTTCACCCTAACCAACGGCCGCGGAGTGGTGGCAAAAGTCACCGACTACGGCACAATTATCACCGAACTGCTCGTCCCGGATCGGAACGGCAACCTGGCGGATGTGGTGCTGGGCTTCGACAAACTGGAAGGCTACCTGGGGACCCACCCTTACTTTGGCTGCACGGTGGGGCGGGTTGCGAACCGGATCGCCGGGGGGCGTTTTACGCTGGACGGGCAGACCTACAAGCTGGCGGTGAACAACGGCACGAATCATCTTCACGGCGGATTGGCTGGCTTTAGCATGAAGCTCTGGGCGGCCGCCCTGGCCGGCAATAACGCGGTGGCATTCACCTACCGCAGCCCGGATGGCGAAGAAGGTTACCCGGGCACCTTCGACGTCCGCGTGGTGATGACGTTAACCGAAGAGAATGAACTGCGGTTGGACTACCGCGCCACCACTGATCGCCCCACGATCCTGAACCTGACCAATCACTCCTATTTCAACCTGGCCGGCAAGGGGCTGGTCCTGGACCATGAACTGAAGCTGGGGGCGCAGGCCTATACCCCGGTGGATGAGAATTCCATTCCCACTGGCGAGATCCGGCCAGTGTCGGGGTCTCCCGTGGATTTCACCCGCCCCGCCCCAATCGGCTCCCGCTTCTCTCAACTGGGCAGCCAGCCGGTGGGTTACGACCACAACTTCATCATCGATGGCGGCGGGAAGAGCCTGGTTTTGGCGGCGTGGGTTCGCGAACCCGCGAGCGGGCGCGTCATGGAGACGTGGACCACCGAACCCGGGGTGCAACTTTACACCGCCAACTACCTGGACGGCAAACTGACTGGCAAAGGCGGCCAGCGTTACGAGCGGCACTGTGCCTTCTGCCTGGAGACGCAGCACTATCCCGATTCCATCAACAAACCGCAGTTTCCGTCGATCGTTCTCCGGCCGGGCGAGGTGTATCAGCAAACCACAATCTACAAATTCTCAACGGAATAGACGCTATGACCCTAAACGAACTGGCTGATAAAATCGCGCGTGACTTCGCCCTGGCCTATGGCCGGCCGGCCCAGTGGATCGTGGCCGCCCCCGGGCGCGTCAACGTGATCGGCGAGCACACCGATTACAACGACGGTTTTGTGTTCCCCATGGCCATTGAGCGTTACACGGTCATCGCCGCCGCGCCAGCCGCCGGAACCAAAATAACCATCAAAGATGTAAAGGGCGGCGAGGCAGGCATCATTGATCCTTCGCAGCCGCTCAAGCCCGCGCCCAAAGGCACCTGGTACAATTATCCCATGGGCGTCATCGCCGGTTTCATGGAGCGCGGCGTGGTGCCCTCCGGATTTGACGCGCTGCTCGATTCCACAGTGCCCATGGGCGGGGGTCTGTCCAGCAGCGCCGCGCTGGAAGTGGCCACCGCGACCCTCCTGGAATCGGTCACGGGCCACCGGCTCGACCCGGTGGAAAAGGCGCTCCTCTGTCAGAAAGCCGAACATCAATATGCCGGGATGCCATGTGGCATCATGGACCAGTTCATCTCCGTGATGGGCCGCAAGGACCACCTCCTGCTGCTGGATTGCCGCAGCCGCGAGACCCAGTTGGTTCCGATGACCGATCCGACAGTCGCCCTGCTGATCACAAACACGAACGTAAAGCATGAACTCACGGGCGGCGAATACGCCCAACGGCGCGCCCAATGCGAGGAAGCCGCCCGCAACCTGGGCCTGAAATCGCTCCGTGACGCCTCAGCTGACCAGGTGGAAAAGGCCCGCGGCAACATGACGGATGTGGTTTACCGTCGGGCGCGCCATGTCATCGGTGAAATTGAACGCACGCTTCACGCGGCGGAAGGGGTTCGCAATTCGAACTGGGCGACCGTTGGCCAGTTAATGTATGCCAGCCACAAATCGCTGCGGGAAGACTACGAAGTAAGCTGCCAGGAACTGGACGCGGTGGTGGACATCGCGCTGGGGATCGGCCCCAAAGGTGGCGTCTATGGCTGCCGCATGACGGGCGGCGGTTTCGGCGGATGCACCGTGGCGCTCGTCCGGGCGGATGCCATCTCCTCGATCTCGAATACCATCGCGGCGGAGTACGAGGCGCGCACCAGGATCAAGCCGACGCTCTTTACTTCCCGCCCAGCCGCCGGGGCCACGACGATCCAGTAGCGCGCCCTGACGCACCTCCAGGGGCAACGCCAGGACGGCCCTGCCCTGCGCAAGCCTTACGTATAGGGCTGATGCAGCTTTACCCGCTCGGATTTGGTCCGGAGCCGCAGGTTCAACATCTCCACGCCCAGGGCGAAGAACATCGCGAAATAAATGTAACCCTTGTTCACGTGCTGGTGGAATCCCTCGGCCACCAGCATGGTGCCAATCAGAATCAGGAACGCCAGGGCCAGCATTTTGATGGTTGGATGGCGGTCCACAAACTCGCTGATGTAGTTGACGAAGATGACCATGATGATCATGGCGATGACCACGGCGGCGATCATGACGCCAATCTCTTTGACCATGCCCACAGCGGTGATGACGGAATCCAGCGAGAACACAATATCGAGCACGATGATTTGAAAGATCACGCCGCTGAAAGTTGGCGCTGCCCTGGCGTCCGCCGCGCCGTCGTGACCTTCCAATCGCTCGTGGATTTCGTAAGTGCTCTTCGCCAGCAGGAACAGGCCGCCAAGGATCAAAATCACGTCTTTACCGGAGACTGCCAGGTCCCAGCTCAATATTCTGGCCTGCCAAAAGGGCTTGTCCAGGGTCACGACCCACGCCAGGCCTATCAACAGCATCACGCGGGTGATCAGGGCCAGGCTCAACCCCAGGCGCCGTGCCCGGGGCTGATGTTCCACCGGCAACCTGCCGCTCACAATCGAGAGGAATACCAGGTTGTCAATTCCCAGCACAATCTCCAGGAGCGTGAGTGTCAGCAGGCTGATCCAGATTTGGGGAGTTGTGATCCATTCCATAACGCAATTCTCTTCTCATGGCTCGCCCCAATAGTCAATGCGCGGCCCGCCATGGCGGGGAAGGCCGCAAAAACTGGAGTTGCCTCCCAAACGCCAGCACCTTTCTTTGCCGCGCTACAAAAGCCTGGCTTGGTCTCGTGAGGACACCGTCATGGCGCATTGACGTACAAAAGCGGCGGTCCATGGACCGCCGCTTTTTCGATTGGCTGGCGAACGCTATTCCACCACGCGTTTGCCTTTCTTGCGATCGGCATACTGTATTTTGATCCAGTCGTAGGTGGCCTTCAACCCCGCGTCCAGCGTGGTGTTCGGCTCCCATTTGAGCATCTGTTTGATGAAGGTATTGTCGCTGTTGCGTCCGGCCACACCGCGGGGCGCATCCAGCTTATACGCACGCTTGAGAGTCACTCCGGCGATGCGTTCGACTTTAGAAACCAGGTCGTTGATCGAAACCAATTCGCTGGAGCCCAGGTTAATGGGTGTGGCGATCAACTTATCGGAATGCATGATCATATCGATGCCTTTGGTGCAATCATCGATATACATGAAGCTGCGCGTCTGCGAGCCATCGCCCCAGATTTCAATCTTGCCGGTGCCGCTGTCGATGCTTTCGATCACTTTCCGGCAGATCGCGGCGGGGGCCTTTTCGCGCCCGCCGTCCCAGGTTCCGTTGGGCCCATAGACATTGTGAAAACGGGCGATAGCGGTCTTGAGTCCGCGCTCCGCCCAGTATTCCTGGCAGAACATTTCGCTCACCAGTTTCTCCCACCCGTAGCCGCGCTCCGCCATGGCGGGGTAGGCATCGGATTCCTTCAACGCGCGCACTTTGGGGTCTTGCTGCAAAATCACGTTGTATGCGCAGGCGGAAGAAGAGAAGAAGTATCGCCGCGCGCCGGCCCGGTAGGCGGCCTCGATCATGTGGGTGTTGATCAAAATGCTGCGCAGGCATTCCACCCGAAAGCGCTCGATGAAGCCCATGCCGCCCATGTCCGCCGCCAGGTTGTAAACTTCCACCGCGCCCTCGCAGGCCCGGCGGCAAGCCTCAAATTCGCTCAGGTCGCGGTTGAGGCACTCCACCCCCGGCACCCGCTGGTACCACTCGGGCAGCGGCTTTTTATCGATAGCGCGGATGCGGGTGAAACCTTTATTGGTAAAATACCGGGCCAACGATCCCCCGATGAAACCTCCCCCACCGCCGATAACAATCAGATCGTCTTTCTTCAGCACCGGATCAGCTTCAACAATGCGTTTCTTTTCCATAGATTTGTTTTTTGACACCCGCGCAAGGCCTTAATGGCCAACAGCAATCTGAGCGTCTATCGCAGGTGCGAGCGAAAGGAAAGGTGACACTTTTCCCCTGCCCACGCGAGCACAATTTTGTCTTGGCCGGGGCAAAAAGGAACAGGAACCCACTTGTGAAGCCAGGCGGCTTCGGAAGTGTTTGACCGGCATCCACCCCGTGGGAGCCGGGAGGGCGGCAACCGCCATCCAAGCTCAACCGCGCGACCGGGGCCCCGGCTGAAGCCCACGGTTCAGCTACACCCCTCCGCCCGGGTAACCGGAAATGTAAGTCTGCAGTTGGTGAATCGTGCTGCTCTGCGCCGAAATGATCCAATTCACCAAATCGCCAATGGAAATAACGCCCACGATCCGCCCCTCCTCCAATACGGGCAGGTGCCGGACCCGGTGATCGGTCATCAGGTGCATGCACGCTTCCACCGTATGGCCGGGCGTAACACTCACCACCGTCCCGGAAAGGATTTCGCGCACCGCAGTCTGCTTTGAGGCCTTGCCCTTCAAGGCGACCTTGCGGGTATAATCCCGCTCCGTAAGGATGCCGATGAGCTTGCCGCCTTCCGTCACCAGGAGCGCCCCCACATTCTTCCCAGCCATTAATTCGATGCCGTCGAATACCGTCGCATCGGGCGAGATGCACCACACATGACTTCCTTTAAGGGCGAGAATTTCTGCTATCGTTCCGTTTGCATTCATGGCCAATTGGCTGGGTCAGGAAACAGTTTTTATTGTTCGTTTATCCGGCAAAGATCCTGAACAAGCAACTCTGCTCGGTAACTATTTGCTTCTAATTGTACCCACCATAGCACCTTTGTTTCTCCTTTCCATTAATTTTTTTGCGTCAGACCGGGACCCGGGCGCATCCCGGCTTTGCCGATCCGCTCCCTGCTGTTTGACGGACGGTGGCAACGGATTCCACCCACGGCCGGCGGGCGGACCGCTGACTTGTCAGGATGGGTGAAGCGAGGCTGGCTGGCTTTAGCTGGTTTTGATGGGGCGGGCGTGAGGGAACAGCCGGAGCCATCGCTCGTTGCGGCAACGCGCAGCCAAGACCGCCAGGGCGATGTCTCAGGCATCAATCTAGATATCAGGCCTGCCTTGTTCCGTCCTCAACCATCTCCCGCAACACCTTGCCATACTCGATGTAGTTCTTCTTTAAGGCATCCTCGCTGGTGGTTTTGCCTGGCTCGTGAAACACCGCGACCATGTGTGGCTCAATCGAGAACGCACCCTGGTAGCCGCGGGTCATGGCGTCCTTCAGAATATCCGGAACCCTCCCCTGCCCCTCTCCCGGCCAGCGGTATTCCGCGCGGTTTTCCTCTGTCAGCCACCTGGCGTCTTTTACATGTATGTGAAGG
>JBBQYD010000098.1:0-12576 GCA_038209025.1 Verrucomicrobiota bacterium
AGTTAGCCAGCGGCAGCGTGGCCGGCAACCCTTCGACCATCGCCTACGATGCCGATGGCAACACCATCGTGGATCAGGCCGGCCGCCGGATGCAGTACGACGCTTGGAATCGCCTGACCACGGTGCTGGGTACCGACGGCACAACCGTCCTGGAGACCTACAGCTACGATGGCCTGGGCCATCGCGTCCGCAATACGATCACGGCCGCCGGGGCCACGGCGGCGGCGGCATCTGGCGCGGGGGCGACGGTTTCCGCCGGCACGACAGACCTGTACTACTCCACCCAGTGGCAAGTCCTTGAAGAACGCCAGGGCGCGACCACCACGGTCCAGAACATCTGGAGCCCGGTGTACGTCAACGCGTTGCTCTGCCGCGATGCGGCCGTGATCGGCGGCACCGACACCGATCTGGAAAAGCCCGGCTCCGGCCTCAACCAACGCCTATTCGCCCAGGAGGATGCCAACTTTAACGTCACCGCCCTGCTGGGCAAGATCAGCGGCACCTGGCAGGTTAAGCAACGCCTGGCCAATGACCCGTATGGCAAGCAGACGGTGCTGGTCGCGAATGACTGGACTGTCTCGTCCGATGCCACCCTGATCGTGCAAGGCTTCCAAGGCGGCCGCATGGATGCGCTCACCGGCAATATCAACTTCGACTATCGCGACTACAACCCCACCACCATGACTTGGAATACCCAAGACCCGCTGGGATTTGTGGATGGGGTGAATAGGTATCCCTCAATGGGAAATAACCCCATTAGTAGAGTTGATCCGTTCGGCCAAAAATGTCCCAGAAAGACCCACCCGGCTGGCGTTGGGCACGGTTGCGCCAGGCGGCGAACAGCACCTTGAAAAAGCCGGCGGTTTTCGTCACCCGGGAGGGTGGGACCATTATATAATGGCGGGTGCCGATCCAAAAGATCAAGGTGGCGACCGCCATGAAGATTCCGGGCACCCCGAAAGCCCAACTGTATCCCCACGTTTTGCGAATGGCGGGGATGATCAGGAACGAGAAGAACGAGCCAAGGTTGATGGACCAGTAAAACGCGGCGTAAGCCTTCTGGAGAAGGTGCCGTTGCTCGGGCTTGAATTGGTCTCCCATGAACGCCGACACACAGGGTTTGATGCCGCCGGACCCAAAAGCGATGAGGCCCAACCCGATGTAGAGCGTCCAGAGCTTGCCCTCGGTGGTGGGAATGAAATCGCTGGCGGCCAAAACGCCGTGCCCCAGGCAATAGAACAGCGATATCCAGAGGATCGTGCGATACCGGCCCCAATACCGATCGGAAACCCAGGCGCCGAGCATGGGCATGAAATAGTTGGCGGCGCTGAACAGGGCGATGATATTGGTGACATCATCCTGGGTCTTGAGCAGCACGTTGGTGATGTAAAGGGCCAGAATGCCCTTCATGCCGTAGTAGCTGAAGCGTTCGCAGGCTTCGTTGCCTACGATGAACTTCACCTGCGGCGGCCATTTGTTCGATGCACCGGCGGCGGCGGGGCGGTTTCCACCCGGGTTGTCAACGTGACTCATGCGTAAGGTTTTGATTATATATGTCAGCCAGGCCCCGAATGTCCACGAGTAAACGCGTGAGCCTCAATAAACGCCTCGTTCCCAACCGGTCAACCCCGGTGCCGCGCCATGAAGCAGTTGTCCGTGCGGGTGAGGTCAGCGCGGCGCTGCCGGGCCAGCACTTCGCCGTACACGCGCGCGTCCCGGGCCAGCATATCCGCTCGTTTCAGCAGGGATTCGCTCACGATGCGCCCTTCGGCGACATCGGATTTCTCGTCGAAAGAAAGCCCGTAGGGCAGGGTCCAGGCATAGCATTGGCGGGCCACGGTGCGAATCTGTTCGGTGGCGGTAAGCCCTTTCTCGTGGGACGCCACCACGGTGGCGAACAGTTTCCCGGCGAATTCCAGCCAGAAATGATCCAAGAAGTTTTTCAGGGCGGCGCTCATGCCGCCGTGGTAATCCGGCGTGCCGAGCAGCAATACATCCGCCCGGTGTACGCGCTCCTGGAGAAGGGGGAAAAACGGCAGTTTCCGGGTGTCATCTGGAGAGAACAACGGGAGCGGTTCGGTTTTCAGGTCCAGGATATCCACCGCGCAGCCGGCCTGGCGCATGAGCTCGGCGGCATGATGAATGACCACCCGCGTGACGGAGGCCTCTTTGAGGCTGCCCGCCACCGCCAGCACCTTGAGTTTCTGTTCAGCCATAGCTCTCACCACTGCCTTGCCAACCATTGCCCGTTTGCCGCCACCTGTCACCCGCTTTTCACAAAAAACGAATGCAGCAACTTCACCGCAATATAACTGAGCCCGCCGCTGACGGGGATGGTGAGAATCCAGGCCCAAACCATGCTCTCCACCACCGTCCATTTGATGGCGTTGAACCGCCGGGCGGCCCCAACCCCCATGATGGCCGCGGAGATGTTGTGCGTGGTCGAGACCGGAATGCCCAGGACGGTGGCCGCGAGGATCACACTGGCCGAACTGGTCTCGGCGGCGAAACCGTTGATGGGATGCAGCTTAACCATCTTGTGTCCCAGGGTTTTGGTGATGCGCCAACCGCCGGCGGTGGTGCCCGCCGCCATGGTCAAAGCGCAGACCACCTTGATCCAGACGGCGATCTCCGGCTGCTGCCCCGCAGTCGGTGAAGGCGTGTGCAGGAAGGAAAGCCAGCCGGGCAGGTTGTCCAACTGGCCGGATTGGGTGGCACCCATCAAAGCCAAGGCAATGATGCCCATGGTTTTCTGCGCGTCATTGGTGCCGTGCATGAAACCCATGGCGGCGGCGCTGGCGATCTGCGCACGGCCAAAAAACCGGTTGATGAAAAGCGGGCGGGCATTTCGGAACGCCAGGTAGAGGAAGGCCATGAACACAAAACCTATCACCAACCCCAGGAACGGGGAGCTTGCCATCGGGACAATCACTTTCCACAGCACCCCCTTGCCGAGGTACCAGTGTTCCGCGTTGGGTTGCGACCAGATGATGGCTCTCCAGTTGTCGCCGGAGGCGGCGACAGCCGCCCCGCAAAGCCCGCCGATGAGCGCATGGCTGGAGCTGGACGGCAGCCCGAACCACCAGGTGACCAGGTTCCAAATAATGCCCCCCAGCAGCGCGCAAATAATGACTTCCGAAGTCAGGGTGATGACCTTGGCATCGATCAAACCGGAGGAGATGGTTTTGGCCACGGCGGTAAACCAGAGCGCCCCCACCAGGTTGAAGAAGGCGGCCATGACGATGGCCTGCCGGGGTGTGAGCACCTTGGTGGAAACGACGGTGGCAATCGAGTTCGCGGTGTCATGAAACCCATTGATGTACTCAAAAACCAGGGCGATGAGGATGACGGTGAAAAGCAGCGTCATGGGTCAGGAGTTCTTCAACACGACCAGGGCCACCACGTTGCCGGCGTCCCGGCATTTGTCGATGATCTTCTCCAGCAACTCATACAGGTCTTTGAGCAGGATCACCTGCACGGGTTCATACCGGCCGCCAAACAAGTCCTTGTAGAGACGCGTCATATGGCTATCGGCTTCCCCCTCGAGGTATTGCAGGCGGTCGTTCAGTTCCTTGACCCTTTCCAAATTCATGCCCTCGCGCAGGCTGCGCACCAGTTGCACCACGATCTCCGCCGCCTGCTCGAGGAGACTGATCTGCGCCTTGAAATCGACGCCCTTCACCAGGTGCGGGGCGAGGCGGACACGATCACTGAACTTCTCCACGGTTTTGGGGATTTTGTAGAGCGCCGTGGAGAGCTCCTCGATGTCCTCCCGTTCGAGGGCGGTCACAAACGTGGTGTACACCGCCTCGCGTATCTCCTGGGTGATCTCCTTGTCCTTTTTGCGGGAATAGCCAAATTCGTTTTGCGCGGGCGGATTTTCCAGATTCTGGCCGAGCTTCACCAGGTTTTGCACGCTGGCCCGCGCTTCTTCAGCGCTGGCTTCGAGCAACCCGAAGAATTTGTCTTTATTCCCTAAGAGTTTCTGAAGCGAAAACATGCCATAGGAAATGTCTGAAAACGGCCCGCGATGCACGCAAATAATTTGGCGGGGCCACCGGGGAGACCGGCCGGCAAAGCCCGGATGGGCGGGGAACGGCGCTTGACCCCGGGATGACGGCGCCGGAGGCCGGCGTGCAGGCCGCGCCGGAAGGATTGATTCTTCCGTGCCGGGGGCCTAGAATGCCGCCAACAAGTGATGAAAGCTAACTTCAAACTGCTGCTGGTGAGCGCGCTCACTGTGGCTGTCCTGCCCGCCTCCGCGGAACTGGCCAATGGAATCAAGGCGATTGTCCACGATTCCGTGATCACCTACGTGGATGTGGAGGAACTCACCGCGCAGACAGCCAGCGTTCTGCAGCGGCAGTATCAGCGCGACCCGCAAGCGCTGCGGCAGAAGATGGAGGAGGTCCGGGGTGAGAATCTGGACAAGCTGCTGGCCCGCAACCTGATCCTGCACGAGTTCGAGACCGCCGGCTACCGGCTGCCGGAATCGGTGATTGAAGAAGTGGTGCAGCAGCGCATTCGCTCCCGGTTTGGCGATCGCGCCACCCTGACCAAGACCCTCCAGGCCGAGGGCCTGACCTTCGAGAAATTCCGCAAGCAAGTCCGCGAGCAATTCATTGTGGAAGCCATGCGCGGCAAGAATATTGCGCAGGAAATCATCATTTCTCCGTATAAAATCGAAACCTATTACGCGGCGAACAAGGAAAAGTACAAGGTTGAGGACCAGGTCAAGCTGCGCATGATTGTGCTGAACAAATCGAGCGCTCAAGGCGCGCCCGACGCGGTGAAACTGGCGCAGGAAATCCTGGCCAAGCTGAAGGAAGGCGCCTTGTTTGCCGAGATGGCGAGCGTGTATTCCCAGGGGTCCCAGCGCGCCCAGGGCGGCGATTGGGGCTGGGTGGACCGCTCGGTCTTGCGCAAAGACCTGGCCGAAAAAGCGTTCGCGCTAAAGGCGGGTGACCGCAGCGACATCATTGAAACCCCCGAAGCCTGCTACCTGATGCTGGTGGAGGACGCGCGCGCGGCACACGTGCGCCCGCTCACCGAGATGCGCGATGAGATCGAGAAAAGCCTGGTGCTGGAGCAGCGTGACCGCCTGGAAAAACAATGGCTGGCCAAACTGCGCAAGAAAACGTTTGTCCGATATTTTTAATGCGGCGGCGTCCTGAAAGGCGGCCCGGAAAAGCGAGGCTGAGCGTATGACTGGCTGGATAGGCATTTCCATTGGCGATGTCACGGGGGTTGGCCCCGAAGTAACCCTGAAGGCCTTGGCGGCGGAGCCGGCGGAGAAGGGTCGTTACCTGCTGCTCGGCGATGCCGCCCACCTGGAACGGCTGAACCACCGCCTGGGGTTGAACCTCCCGCTGCGCGCCTTCCAAGGCTATGACCAGCCCGGCCGGTTCTTCATGCTGGAGACCGTGGAAAAACTGCCCAAAACACTTTCCCAGGGCGCACCCGCGGCGGCGCTTGCCTCGGTGAACTGGGTGCGCGAGGGCGCCCGCCGCTGCCTGGCCGGCGAATTGGACGCCCTCGTCACCGCGCCCGTGAACAAGGAAGCCATCGGGCGGGCCGGTGAACGTTTCATCGGCCAGACGGAGCTGCTCTCCGAACTGGCGGGGACGCGGGAAACCGCGATGATGCTGCTGGGCGAGGATGATCGCGGGCGCTGGCTGCGCGTGGTGCTGGCCACCACCCATGTCTCCATCCGCCGGCTGCCCGATCAATTGACCCAGGAAAAGGTTTTGCTGGCCATCCGCCTGGCCGCCAGGTCCTGCCACGAACTCGGGCTGCCCCGGGCGCGGGTGGCGGTCTGTGGCCTCAACCCGCACGCGGGCGAGGGCGGGGCCATGGGCGATGAGGAGATCACCACCATCCGGCCCGCCGTGCGGCAAGCCCAATCGTTGGAACTGGATGTGGCAGGACCGCTCAGCGCGGACGCCCTGTTCTATTATGTTTTTCGGGGCGACTACGATGTGGTGGTGGCGATGTACCACGACCAGGGGTTGGTGCCCTTGAAAATGATCGGCTTCGAAACCGGGGTGAACTGGACCCTGGGGCTGCCGTTCATCCGGACCTCGCCCGACCACGGCACCGCCTATGATATTGCGGGGCGGGGCCAGGCCAGCCCCACGAGCATGACTGCCGCTTTGCGATTAGCCCGCCAACTCGCCGCCCGCAAACCTTAGCGCCGGTAAAAAGCCGCCCGCTCGGGACGCCGAACCGGCGGATCGGCTAAAGTGCCCCTTCCGCTTCGCGGATCACCTTGATGGCTTCGTCCGGGGTTCCCACCGTGAGCAGGTTCTGGCGCACCTTGGGATCGCGCAGCACCCGGCTGATGCGTGCCAGCATGGCCAGGTGTTCAGTCACGGTCGGGGCGATGAGCAGGAAGAAAAGGCGCGCGGGCTGGTGATCAATGGCGCCATAGGGGATGCCGGTGGCATGCCGGCCAAACACCATGATCGGCTTGTCCACCAACCCCACCAGCGCGTTGCGCGCGTGGGGCAGGGCCACACCATCGCCGATTCCGGTGCTGTGCAACTGCTCGCGATCATGCAATGCCTTGAGGAGGATCTGGCGCGAGTCAGGTTGATCGGCAAACTGCGGGATGCGGTCCACCAACTCCCGCAGAACCGTTTCACGGTCCTGGCTTTTCAGGTCGAGGATGATCGTAAGCGGCGAGATCACCTCGCCAAGCAAGACTGAGCCAGAACTCTTCATGAGGGGCAGTTTACCGGCGATGGTGAAGCATGGATAGAAAAATTGCCGCGGCGGCCCTGGAGTGCAGCGCGGCTTTGTCGATCCGCTTCCTCACGCCCAGCCCTTACCTCGGCCATCGGGCGTCCCATGCCGCATTCTCCCGCCCAACGCCATTTCTGTTCCAGCTTGATTCTTTTCTTGGCGCCTTTGTTGTCCAATCCCCTTCGCGTTTCTTCCCGGGCTACTCGGCCGCACCAAACTTTGAGCGAACCCCTTTAACGGCTCTTCTACTTTGCTCCGGCTCACCGACCACCGGCCTCGGACCCAATCCTCCATTCAACACGAAACTTTCAACCCTTTCCGGTCGCCTTAGCGTGATTACATCTTTTAGTTGCTTTTCCCACTTCCCGTTCCCGCTTCCTTCGCGTGATCAATTCACTGCTCGAAGGCGGCGAGTCGCCACCGCGTACTCGCAGTCGAGACGACCGCGCTACACCCAGGAACGGACACGCCAGGACAAGCAAGCCCATCGCTTTTTATTCGATCTGTTCACCAAGAACGCTGCACGCACAGGCGGCTCTCTACCGCAATCCGCTCGTCAAACCCGATCGCAAGCCAGTCCTGCGCTGTTGACGATTGAGTGGCTAAGAACACTTCGCTGAACAGGCGCTAAACTGTTACGTCAAGCCCCCATCCCTTTCGGAAATTCATGACGATCCCGGCTCGACAGCGCGCCCACTCTTGGGTAATCCACAGGCATGTCAACCGCTCGACTCGCGTGCAAATACCTTGTCACCGCCGCCCAGGTGGCCGCCGCCTGGCACCTCGGACCTCCCGCCGCCCGGGCGGCCGCCGCGCCGGTCCCACCCGCCCCGCTGGCGTATGATATGTCGGCTTACGAGCTGGCGCCGCAGTTTCGCCGGGAACCCCGCCCCTGGACGGTGAAGGAAGTCCGGCGCGAAATCCTCACCCGGGTGGCCGCCGAAAAACGGCGCCGCGAGATGGATGTCTATTATTATCGCATTGGTTATACGATCGCCTACCCGCTGGGCATGAGCAGCCGCCCGGAGATCGCGGATCTCCCCATGCCGATCTCGACGCTCCGCTATCCCTGGATGGTGTGGTATTCCTGGGCAAACGAGGAACGCTGGCGGCTGTTTCACGCGGCCTGGCGGCACTTGGGGGACAAAGAGGCCGGACGCCTGATGCAACAGGAGATGGCCGCCCTCGCTCAATGGGACCGCTTCAGCGAAGTGGACGGCAACCTTGGCTTGCTCACCGGCCACACGGCGGCCGCCCTTTCCCTGGCGCTGGCCAATACCAACGGCTGGAACGTGGAATACTTGAGCCGCGCGCGGCAGGCGGCCGAATCCCTGGTGGAGCGGGACGTCTGGCCCTGGTTCAACAGCACCTGGGTCGGGAAAGAGCTGACCCCAAGAAAAATCGTGAACATTCCGGTAATCGCGCTGGCTCGCGCCGCCCAACTCGCGCGGGTCATTAACAGCCCCCGGCGCGACGCGCTGGAGGAAAAAACCCTGGAAATTCTCCGCACCTGGTGCCAGCTCCGCGAAGGGGCCGAAAATCATACGGAAGGCGTGACTTACGACGGTTACCTGATGGAGACCCTGACGGAGTGGGCGGATGGCCTGCCGGACCGCAAGCCCATCCACGAGTTCGGCCGCCGAACGTTTCAGAGTCTTACCGAGGCCTGGGTGGCCCTCGGCGTGCCGGGGCGCGTGGATCTGCACGCTCCCCTCAGCGACGTCGAACCCGAAATGACCTTCTGGTTCACCGCCCTCAGCCTGATTACCGACTGGTATGACTTTCCCGAAGGCAAATGGCTCGTGCAGCGATTCCCCGTCGAACGCATGCGGGCGGCCGGTCTGACCGCCGCGCTGACGAGGCGGAGCCTGGCCCGGAACAACGCCGCCCCGCAGCCCGCGCAACCCCGCGAACTGCCCTACGCCCTCAGCCTCCGGAACGGCTGGCAACCCGATAACCTCCTGGCGGCGGTTGGCCTGAGCCGGAATGGCATGGGCCACTTGCAGGCCGACGCCGGGCAGGTGGTGCTGGCCTGGCAGGGGCGCTGTTGGATCACGGACCCGGGATATCAGCAATACCGGCCCGGCGTGGAGCGTGAATACACGCTCGGCCCCGAAGCTCATAATTACCCGGTTATCAACGGGACCATTCAAACCGTGAAGAGCCCGAAGCTGGAGGCCCTTGAGACGCTGCCGAACGGGGTTCAGCACGCCCGCGTGGACCTTGCGGGCACGTATAAGGGGTTGCCCAAAGAGGCGGCAATCTCGCGGGATGTCTGGCTCCTCTCCCGCGGGCCCCAGGGGGTGGTGGTGCGTGATTCTTTGCAGGGCCTGCCGGCAAACGCCCAGGTGAATTATAGCTGGACGGGCGCCCATCACCTGGCCTGGGCCTTCCGCGACGGTTGGACGCGGCTGAGCGACGGGCAGCGGGTGCTGTGGGTTGGAACTTTCCCCGGCCAGCTCGAACCCGCCGCCTTAAAGCGCCATGAAGGCACCCGGGGGCCGCTCACGCTGGCGCACACCAGCACGCTGGCCGATGGCCAGGGCGTCCGCTGGTGGGTGTTCGTTTGTGACCCGAAAGCCGGCTGGCAGCCGCCATCAGTGGGATTCAAGGACGCCACCCTGGAGGTCAACGCCCCCGGCTTCACCGGCCGCCCGTGGGTTATCCGGTGAGGACGCGTCCCCCCGCCTCCCCGATGCCTTTTGAATGGCTGGCGAGGGAGGCAATTGGCGGCCGGGGCGCCGCGTTTCATCGACAATTGGCCGGTTGTCCGGCGAGGCCGTTCTGCTAACGTAGGACCATGAACAAGGAACAGGTTTCCAATGTTTTAAGCGAGATTGCCGTATTGCTGGAGTTGAAAGGAGAGAACCCTTTCAAGAGCCGGGCCTACGTGAATGCGGCACGCACGCTGGAAATGCTGAACGAGCCGCTGGAGCGGGTCATTGCCGACAACCGGCTCGGGGAGATCAAAGGCATCGGTGAGGCGCTGCAGAAAAAGATCCTCGAGCTGGTGGCCACCGGGCGGCTGGGCTACTACGAGGAACTGAAGGCCAGCATTCCTCCGGGCGTGGTCGCGATGCTGGAGATCCCGGGGCTCGGCCCGAAAAAGATCAAAGCGCTTTATGACGAACTGGGGATTGCCACCATCGACCAGTTGGAGCAAGCCTGCACGGAGGGCAAAGTGGCAAGCCTGAAGGGATTTGGCGAAAAGACCCAGGCGAACATCCGCGACGGAATCGGGCGGCGGCGCAGTTATGCCTCCCGCCATTTGCTCTATGACGTGTTGCCGGTGGCGGAGGCCCTGCTCGACAGCTTGCGCGCGCATCCCGCCGTCACCCGCTGCGGCACCGCCGGGAGTTTGAGGCGGTTCCGCGAAGTGATCGGAGATATTGACCTGCTGGCCTCCTCCAGGCAGCCGGCGCGGGTGATCGACGACTTCGCGCGCGGCCCGGGCATCCTGAACGTCCTGGCCAAGGGCGAAACCAAGGCGAGCGTGTTGCTCCAGGGCGGCGTGCAGTGCGATCTGCGGGTGGTGGGGGATCCCGAGTTCGCCTCCGCGCTCATGTACTTTACCGGCAGCAAAGAGCATAACATCGTCATGCGCCAGCGAGCGATTGAGCGCGGGCTGCGCCTCAACGAATATGGCTTGTTCCGCTCCCAGGTCGAAACCCGGGACCCGGCGTTGCGCCTGCCCTGCGATACGGAGGAGCAGCTTTTCCAGGCACTGGGGCTTGGTTATGTGCCGCCGGAGATGCGCGAAGACATCGGTGAAATCGCGCTGGCGGAACGCGGGCCCCTGCCCCGGTTGTTGGAGTGGACCGACCTGAAGGGGTCATTGCACAACCACTCCACCTGGAGCGATGGCCGCCAGAGCCCGGCAGAACTGGCGGACAGCATGAGCGAACTGGGCCTGGCCTACTGGGCGGTGACCGATCATTCCAAGTCATCCGTGCAGGCAAATGGCCTGAGCGCCGCCCGCCTGCGGGAACAAATCAAGGAAATCCGCGCCCTCAACGCGCGCTTCGAAAGCGAGGGCAACCCTTTCCGGCTGTTCGTCGGAACGGAGGTGGATATTCTCAAAGACGGCACGCTGGATTTTCCCGATGATCTCCTGGCGGAGCTGGATATCGTGATTGCCAGCGTGCATCAGAGTTTTCAGTTGCCGGAAGCTGAAATGACGCGGCGCCTGGTGGCCGCGGCGGAGAACCCCTGGGTGCATATCATCGGGCACCTGACGGGCAGGCTCCTGCTGGACCGCGAGCCCTACGCGGTGGATCAGGGCGCCGTCATCGATGCCTGCGCGGAGACGGGCACCTGGATCGAACTGAACGCCAGCCCGAGCCGCCTCGATATGGATTGGCGCCTCTGGCCCCGCGCGAAGGCGAAGGGTGTCAAGTGCGTCATCAATTGCGACGCGCATCGCTTGGAGCATGCCGGCTTCCTGCGCCTGGGCGCCGGGGTCGCGCGCAAAGCGGGCTTGACCCGCGAAGATGTGATCAACACGCTGCCCCTGGAAAAACTGCAACCGGCCTTGCGGCAAAAGAGAAATCGCAACAAATGAACGCGAAGCTGATCACCCGTCCCCACGCCGCGCTGGTGGTGGTGGACATCCAGGAACGGTTGCTGCCCGCCATGAGCGCCGCCGAACAGATGCTGGGCAACGTGGTCCGGCTGGTCAAAGCCGCCGATATCCTGAAGGTGCCCCTGCTCGTCACGGAACAATATCCCAAGGGCCTCGGCCCCACGGCCGCCCCGCTCAGGGCGGCGGCCAACTCGTTCACCCCGCTGGAAAAGCTGACGTTCAGCGCCTGCGGCGCGCCAGGTTTCATGGATGCCCTGAAGGCGCGCCGCGCTTCCGCCGCCATCCTGTGCGGGATTGAAGCGCACGTGTGCGTGCTGCAAACGTGCCTGGACCTCCTGCAACAGAACCTCAGCGTCTTTGTCGTGGCCGACGCGGTCTCGTCAAGGACGCCCGAAAACGCCCGGCTCGGGCTGGACCGCATGAGGGACGGGGGCGCGGCCATCGTTTCAACCGAGATGGTGTTATTCGAATTGCTGGGGCGGGCCGGCACGCCGGAGTTCAAACAGGTGCAGGCGCTGCTGAAGTAGCGCCGGGCTCTACTGCCACCGCTCTTCGCGAACCGCCCCGGCCTGGTAGCGGGTGCGCGATTCCAATTGCTCCCCGGGCTGCCCGAGGGCAATCGCGGCGATCGGCACAAACGTGGCGGGCAACGACAGCAGTTCCTTTACCGCGCGCGTGGAATTCTCCGCCGGATAACACCCCACCCAGCAGGCGCCCAAACCCAGCCCGTGCGCCGCGATCAGCAGGTTTTCAATCGCCGCCGAGCAGTCCTGCAGCAGGTAGCCGATGTTTTGCTCAAAGGCGGCGTTAAGATCGCCACAGACCACCACGGCAAGCGCGCCGGCCGGGAGCATCTTCCCCCCCGGCATCGCCTGCGCCAGCCTCGCCAGCGTCTCGGGCTGGCGGACGATGACGAAGCGCCAGGGGTCCTTGGTCATGGCCGAGGGCGCGGCCATCGCGGCTTCGAGCAACCGTGTCACGGTTGCGGCATCGACCGCTCCGGGTGAAAAGACCCGCACACTGCGGCGGCCGAGAATCAATTCCATCGCTGGCTGTTGGTTGGTATTCATGCAATTGCCAAAATGAGGCTGCTCTGTTTTAGCGATCCGGCGGAAAGGCGCAAGTCTTTCGCGTTTCCCGGGCGACCAGCCATTCCTCGCGGGTATGAATCACCAGGATGGAGCGGGCAGGAGCCATGGTCATTCAGCCTGAAGCAGCTCCAGGATCAGCATCACGGCCCGGGGCAGATG
>JBBQYD010000099.1:0-12564 GCA_038209025.1 Verrucomicrobiota bacterium
TTGGCCCAGGGCGTTGGCATCGGCGGCCCGCAACGGTCCCGCGTTAAGGCTGGCCGGGCCGGAAAACGAGTTGCTGGCGGACAGGACCAGCAAGCCCTCGCCCGCCTTTGCGAGACCCTGCGTTCCCGTCAGGGCGGCGGCCATGGTGGCCTCGCCCTGAGCCACCGTGATGATCGGCGCGCCGCTCGTCACCTGCAACGAGATCGGGTAATTCGTCACCACCCAGGAACCCGGGCTGCCAGCATTGGCATCGCCAAAGGCGAGGTGCCCAAGGGTTTTCGGAGCATCGTTGTTGATAAACCTGGGGGCGGTGACATCCACGTCAAACGAGGCCGTCATATCCGCGCCATTGGCGGGAATGCCGCCCAGCCAGCGGGTGGTGTCACTCCAGGAACCGCTGGCATCGGCCCGCCAGGAACCTGAGGAGATATTCGAAATAGCGGGCACGAGATTGGTGGAGATCAGCAACAACTGTGGACGGCGGGCGGGGTCCGGGTCTTCCCGCGAGGCGTAACTCACCAGGCCGGGGGAGCCCACGTTTTTGAGGGAAAGCAACAGGAAGGAAAGCTGGCGGTCCCCGGCCAGGGCGGCCTGGACTTGTGGCGTGACCACGACGTCCACCGGCGCATCCGGGCTGGGGATCCAGGTGGCAAAACGCCGGGCACTCCCGGGTTGCGACGCCCAGGTCAGGGAGGTTTCGCCCCATGAGCTATGGGTGTCAACCGCGAGCGCGTGCTCCAGTCCGTTCGTGCCCACGCTGGCGGGGTGCAGCCGCAGAATCGCCTGCACCACCGAGCCCGGGTAACTGGCGAGGTCCCATCGCAAATGTGTTTGCCGGCGGGCATCCGCCGAGCTATCCGCTTTCACTTCGAGCGTGGGGCTGAGGCCATAGTTCACGCTGGTGTAAAGGCCGGCGCGCGCGAAGGCGTCCGCCGTGGGCGGCAGCGCGTTGGTGAAGAGCGTGATGGCGGTGGTCACCTGCAGTTCCAGCAGGGCCCAATCGATGCCCACATTGCCTGCCAGGGCCAGGTTGAGTTTGCCATCGGCCAGCAGCGGCAAATGCGCCCCGAGGTCCAGCAGGCAAACGGTGGTATTCGTGCCGGTGGCCAGCGGCAGCCAGCCGAGCGCGGCGAAGCCATTGCTGCTGGCCAGGCCATCCAGGTAGAGGGTGTTGTCCGGTTGCACCGCGCTGCCGGCCCGCAAGCCCAGGGCCAGGGTGGCACCCGCGAGGCGATCGGTGGCGGACAGCGAGAAGTTAAACGTGAACGGCACCCACTGGTTCGTGGCGGTGAGGTCGAAACCGTTCACCGGGGTGGCGCCGGCGACGGTCTGCACCAGGCTTCGCCAGGCGGGATCCACGGGCACCGGCTCCGCCGCCGAGAACTGATCGATGTCACCGACCCAGTATTCCCGGGTCTGGAGGTTTAGCGCCGCCAGACGATCCTCCAGTTGAGCGTAGTAGAGGCTGTTGGGAAAGACATTCACCCCGTGGGAATCCAGGGTGCCGGGGTCGTGCGGGCCGACATACATCGTGCCGTTTTGGACGGTCCCGATGGAGCCGATGAGCCAATTGCGCGCGGTGGGCGGGTTTTGCACGATGAAGGCATTCGCTTTGGAGTTCCAGACCACTTCATTGGCCCCGGCCCAGCCGTGGCCGGTGCCGGAATTCCCCCGGTTCTGCACGTTCAGGCTGTTGCCATTCACCGTGACATTGTCCCAGATGGCGCCGGTCGCCCAGCGATGATGCGGTCCGGCATCGGAATAGGCCGAGTCACTCAAACCGTCCACAAACACGTTTGGGCCGGTGGTTAGCGAATGCGTGACGAACTGGTGGCGATCCTTGCTGGTATAGCAGTTCTGGACCAGGCAGTGCTGGGCATCGTTCAGGTTGAAGGCGTAGCGCCGGCCACCGGTGATGATGGAAACCGGGTCCAGGCACTTCGCATCCATCACGGTCGCGAATTTGGTTCCCGGGTCGAGCTGCACGCACGCATAGCCAAAAAACTGGGAGGTGACCCGCCGAGCCCAGGCATTTTCCACATTCCCAAACCGGACGAACACCCAGCCGTGGTTCTCGTCCTCGGGCCCGGTGTAATCCGAGAGGCCGCGCAAATCCTCGATGCCCACGTTGCTGATGCGCCCGGACCAGGCATAGGTTTGAATCGTACCCCCGCCGTAGCGGGCCTCGAGCGCGCAGGTCAGCGGTGCGTCCAGCGTGATGCGATAACCTTCGACGCGCGTGATCACCCGGTCCGAATCCAGGTCTTTCGAGCCGGCGGTCCAGGGAATAGCGAGTTGGTCCATGCCCAGGTCATGGATCCAGTTTGTGGGGCTGGGTCGGTGGACAAACACCCGGCTGCCCGCGCTCAGGCCGTTGGTATTGCTCACGTTGAAACTGCGGGCGCCCACCGGCACATAGTTGTTGGTGATGCTGCGCGCGGTTCCCCGGGACGGGGAGCCTGAACCGGTGACATTCACGAGCGTGCGCTGGCCGGTTCCGGCGGCTCGCAACACCGTGCCGCTGGGGCTGTCACCAGCCCCGCGCAGGACGATGCCGCTGGCATTAACCGTTATCGAACCCGCGATGTCGTATTCCCCCGCGGCCAACCGCACGGCGCCGCGAAAGCCGTTCGCATCCAGCGGCAGGGCTTTCACACTGTTGATCGCCGCCTGAATGCTCGCCCCATCATCGCCGGCTACCGGCGCAATCGTGATTTTGACCGGCACCTCCGGGATGGGCACCGTGCCGCCCCGGTAGCCAACGGTGGAGAAGTCGGGAATGCGATTTCCCAGGGCGTCAGGCCGGTGCAGCAAGCGGCCGCTCGGTCCGGGGAAAACCCAGGCGCTCAAGTTGGTCGCGCTTTGAGCGACCGGCGTGGCGGACAGCAAGCTCGCTGTCAGCCAGGCCGCAAGGATGGATGACGGGCGCGGATGAATGGCTCCAATCATGGGAAACTTCCGGGCATCGTCAACTGCTGATAATTTGCGGATGGGGAGCGCCGGGCGCTGCCAGAGCCGTCCCGACCCGCTCCCCATCCAAACCCCTGCGCCGTGCCGCGAACCGCCCCTCCGCGGCCGCGGACAATTATGAGGCCGTGGTTGGTGTTACTGTGAGATCAGGCGGAAAAACACCGCGGGATTCGCCTGGTTGATGGTCAGCATCACCCCGCTGCTGGCTCCCCCCGGGTAGTCGTGCCAGATTGCCGAAAGCCCGGCAGCCAGGGTGTTCGTCTGCGCCTGCAGCTTGTATCCCGTCCCCGCCCACGCAAACGTGAGTTGGGCTCCGTTCTGCGTGATGCTCAGCACGGGCGCCCCGCCTGAGACGGACAACACGCCCGCGGTGGCCAGGGCATCCGTGTTCCAGGAAAGACCGCTGGGCAGCACCGGCAGGTTGACCGGCGCGAAGGCGCCCTGGAACGTTCCGGCGGTGAATAGCTGAAAGGTTTCCCCGCCGGTGAGGGTGCCTGAGAGGGTCACCTCCAGGCTGCCGCCGAGGCTCAGTGTGCCCGACACAGCGACCTGGTCGTGGGTAACGGTTCCACCCGACTTGGCCAACTCCATCAGGGTTGCGCCCTCCAGGGTGAGGTTGTTATTGACCGCCAGTTTGCCGATGGAACTGCCGGGTGCCAGCGTGCCGCCGGCATAAACCGCGACCGGCACCGCGATGCTGCCAGTGCCGCCCAGCGTGCCGCCATACACATTCACTGTGCCGCCGAGAATCTCGCCCTGAACCAGCAAGGTGCCGTTGCTCACCGTGGTGGTGCTCGTGTGAGTGTAGGTGCCGCCGAGCGACCAGGTGCCCGTGCCATCCTTGCGAATGGAGGCCGTGGCGGTGCCCGAACCGTTCTTCAGGCCGCTATTCCACTCGCCATCGCCCGGGCCGCTGAGCCACAGGTTGCGAATGTTGCTGGTGGTGGTGTTGGTGACTGGGCCGGAGACGATGAGCCGGCCGGACTCGGAGTGAATGATCCAATGAGACCCGCCCGGGGGCAGTTCGATGGGACCGGCCAGCACGTTCGTGCCGCTCACGTTCCACACGCCGGGAACGTAGCCGGCCGCGGTTTGTTTTTGGCTGATGGACAATGGCTCCAGCAGCGTGACGCCGCCGATCAATTCCAGGCGGGCGGTGGGATCGTTCTGGATGGTGGTCGGCCCGGCCGCCGAGCCCAGGGCGGCGGGATGGCTGACGCGCAAGGCGCCGGCGCCAATGCTGGTATTGCCTTTGTAAGTGTTCGCGGTCGCCAGGGTGACGATGTTGGTGTTGTTTTTGGTCAGCCCGCCGTCTCCCTCAATCAAGGTGTTCAGGGTCAGGTCATCGCTGCGATCCAGGACCACCGTGCCGTTGTTGGTGATGGCGGTGGCGGCGATGCTGCCACTCGCGGAGCCATTGCCGAGCGCGAAGGTCGCATTGGTCTCCACCCGCACCAGGCCGGAACCGACCCCACTGCCGGAGGTATTTGCCACGGTGAGCCGCCCGCCGATGACCAGGGTGCCGCCGTTGTAGGTATTGGCGCCCGAGAGGACCTGGGTGCCCGTGCCGCTCTTGGTGAGCATTCCAGAGCCGCTGATCGTGCCGGCAAAGTCACCGCCACCGGCGTTGATGGTGAGGGTTCCGGAGCCGAGTGTGACCGCCCCGGCGGCGGCGTCACCGCCGGCCAGGGTGGCAATTTCCTGGTTGAAGCCGTTCAAATCCAGGGTTGCGCCGCCGGTGTTCAAAATGGCCACGGAGGCATTGGTGGGCACCCGGTTATTCGAGCCACTAAGTTGGAGGGTGCCGCCCTCGATGCTCGCGCCGCCCGAGAAGGTGTTTGTTCCGCTGTTGGCCAGGATCAGGGTCCCCGACCCCTGTTTGACCAGGGCCAGCCCGCCGTCCAGGCTGCCCAAACCACCAAAGGTATAGTTCCTGGCGGAGTTATTAACCAGCAGGCTGAAGGGACTGAGGGTGGTGGTGAGATTAACCGTGGTGGTGCCGGTCGCGGCATCCGTGAATGCCACCATATCCCCCGGATTGTAGGTGCTGCTGGATGCTCCAAAGCGCCAATTGGCAATGCCGGTGTTCCAGTCGCCATTCACATTGCCGTTCCAAGTGAGGTTTCGCGCGGGCGCCGGTCCGCTCGTAATGACGAGATCGAGCGTGTTTTGGGCAACGTTGTTCGAAATGTAACCGGCATAGGGCGTCGCCGCCGCCGGGAAGGCGGGCACGAAATCCGCGGCGCCGAGCGGCGCGTAACTTGCATAGCTGATCAGCGGATATTGGAGAGGGTATCCCGCGATGGCCGGCATGGAGGTGATCTTGAGGGTGTTGTTGGTGGTGCTGGCGGTGGACAGCGTGGTGACAAAAACATTGGTGGCTCCCGGGGTGACGGGCAGATAGATGGCTGAGTCGCCGATGGACAGGTTAAGAATGGGCGACGTGAGCGAGCCGGCGTTGTTGGTGATCGCCAGGGTGGCTCCGTACAAGGTCATGTTGGCGGTGGCGCCGCCGCCGTTGGTGATCGAGTTAGCCCGCAGGCTTCCCCCGGTCATATTAAGCGTGGCTTGGGAGCCGCCGCCGGCCGGGGTGAGCCGGAGGACGTTGTTCACCACCAGCGATGCGGTGCCATTCACAGTGACGGTGCCGTTCCCGGTGCCGCCCTGGGTCACGCCGATGTCGAGGGTGTTGACATCCACGGTGCCTGTATCAAAAGTCAAGGTTCCGGTGCCAACTCCGGTGCCGGGCGAGGCGGCGCCTCGACCCACTATGATGGTGTTGACCAACGCGTCCACGCTGCCGTTGCTGAAGTCAACTTGTCCGGACGCGCCCGTGCTGCCGCTGTTTTGCAGGTTTTGGTCGCCGATGGACCACAGGTTCTGGCGGCCGGTGCCGGCCAGGTTTCGAAACAGGGCGGCGGGCTGGAAAAACATGGGGTTGAAATTAAGGATCGTGCCGCTGGTGGATTTGCGCTCACCCACATTCATGCCGCTGTCAGAGAAAACGGTGTTCGTTTGACCCAGTTTTACCACGGCGGGCCCGCCATTGCCAGACGTCCGGCTGAACAGCAAGCCCGGATTTCCCGCGGCGTAAATGAAGTTTGTTTTGGCCAGGATCAGGGTGGCGCTCGGACGGTTATACCAAGCGGTGGAGGAGCCGCCGTTTTCAGCCGCGACCCGGATCTGGCTGACATAAGCGGTGAAGGTGTCCAACCCCTCCATGTCCAGGGTGGCCTGCTTTGCACCGGAGCTTGCGGATCCCTGGATAACCACGAACGCGGCGCTGGTATTGGTGACGAACAGACTGCCCTGTCCCAGCAGGGTGGCGTAAGCGGTCTGGACGCCACCGTTGTCGGTCCCGGTGCCAACAAACACGATCGGGCTTGCCGTGCTCGCCACATTCAGCGTGGCGCCGCTGGGGATGGAAGTGGTGTGAAACCCGTTCGTGTTCCCATACCTCAAGCTTTGGACCGTCACACTGGAATCAACCAGGTTGTTGGGGGTGCCGTACGGCCCCGAAACCCCGGTCGCGTCATCGTCGATGAAGGAGACCGCATTGTCTGCGGGAGCGCCACCGGTCCAGTTGGCGGTGGTGGACCAATTATCATTGGGCCCCAGGCCGCTCCAGGTCACGGTGGCGGCGGTGGCGGCCTGGCAGAGGAGCAGGCCAGTCAACAACAGGGCGGAGGCACGGGCGCAGGATGTGTTTTTCATAAGCGGGGAGTTTTCATGAACCGGGCAGGCCAGATCGCAAGTGGCGGGCTTTTCTGCCCGCAAACGAATGACCGATGCGCACTTGGAACGGAGCATGTCGTTCAGGGTAATTGGTGGGGGGCCTGGCGTCTTGTCGGATGAAGTGCGGACAGACGACTTTCATCCGCGCACCCGTTCAAGCACCAAACGACCGGCGCATGACCGGCAAACCGACGCCGTCCGACGATGCGGGTAAGTTGCAGCGATATTGACCGGGCAAAGAGATGAGCGCATGATGCGCGGATGAAACGCCGCCACTTTCTCAAATCGGTAGCGCTCGTGAGTGCCACCGGACTAATCCTGCCCCGGGTCAAACTGTTCGGAGCCGACGCTCCCAGCAACAAACTGAATGTCGCGCTCATTGGCACCTGGGGGCGAGGTGAAGCTCACTTCGCCGGACTCCTCCGGGAGAACGTCGTGGCGCTCTGCGACGTCGATGAGAACCACCTGGCGTTCGGAGCGCAAAAGTTTCCCCAGGCGAAAACCTATGTGGACTGGCGCAAGTGCCTTGAGCAAAAAGATATCGAGGCGGTGGTCATCTGCACCACGGATCACACGCATGCGTTTATCGCGAATTGGGCGATGAACCGGGGGCTGCATGTCTATTGCGAAAAGCCGCTGGGCAACTCGGTGGAAGAAGTGCGCGTGGTGCGGGCCACCTACCTTAAGAACAAGAGCAAGCTGGCCACCCAGGTCGGCACCCAGCGCCATGCGAATGAGAATTTCAATCGAGTCCGGGAATTGATCCAGGACGGCGCCATCGGTGAGCTGCTGGAAGTATCCGCCTGGGGCAACCGCCAGATTCCGCGCTCGGGATATCCCGTCGGCGCCGGGGATCCGCCTGCGCACCTGCATTACGACCTCTGGCTGGGCCCCTCTCCCTTCCACCCGTACAGCCCGGAGTATTTCGTCGGCAAACCCGGCGCCAACTGTCTCTCGTGGAATATGTATTGGGATTTCGGCGCCGGCCAGATTGGGGACATGGGAAGCCATACCCTGGACCTGGCCTGGAACGCCCTGGATGCCGCCCTCCCGGTTTCCGCCGAGGCCAAGGGCGATCCCTTCAACCCGGAGGTCACCCCTGTCAAACTGGCGATGAAGTTTGAAATTCCGGCAAACGACTGGCGCAAAGCGATCCAGGTTTCGTGGTTCCAGGGCGGGGCGATGCCAGAGTCGCCTTCCAGATACATCGATCTGAACAAGATTGATCACGGGGCGCTGTTTGAAGGGACGAAGGGCGCGCTCGTTGCGGACTTCCAAACGCGCGCCATCTACCCGCAGGGCAACCAGGCGGACCTCACTTATTTCAAGCCTCGCGCCAAAGCCGCGCTGCTGCCGCCCGTGGGGAATTTCCAGGGCCAGTGGGCAAATGCCTGCAAGGGCAGCCTGGCGACTTGCTGTGACTTTGATTACGGCGGCAAAATGATCGAGACCATGCTCCTTGGCCTGGTGGCGTATCGGGCCGGCAAGAAAATCAGCTACGATGGCGCGAATGGCAAAACCGACTCACCCGAGGCAGACGCGTTGCTCCGCCGCAAGTATCGGGAGGGTTGGAGCCTCAACGGCCCCACGGTTTAGCGGGCGGTTGCCTGGCCGGGCCCGCCTGGTCAACAGGCAATGGGCGCGAGGCGGAAGACCTCGCGCCGCGGGTGGCGCACACCGCGGGGCGCCCGGCTATTTCCGGGCGTATTTCATCACCGCTTCCGCATGGCTATGGACGTGCAGCTTCTCATAGATGCGCTGGATGTAGGTGCGCACCGTTCCCAGGCTGATGCCCAGGTCGGCGGCGATCTGTTTGTAAGTGTGTCCTTTGGAGAGCGCCTGCAGCACGTCCATTTCCCGCCCCGATAAAACATCCGTCTCGGTGCTGCGGGCAGCCTGCGCCTGGAAGGATTGCACGACTTTGCGCGCAATGTTGCCGGACATGGGTGAGCCGCCCGCATTCACTTCGCGGATGGCCTCCAGGATTTTTGCGGGGCGGATGCTTTTGACCAAATAGCCAAACGCCCCGGCGGAGAGCGCCTTGAAGACCTGTTCGCTGTCCTCGAAAACGGTAAGCATGATGATTTTGACCGAGGGCAGTGTCTGTCGCAGCCGGGCCGCGCACTCGATGCCGTTCATGCCGGGGAGGTTGATGTCCATCAACACGACATCGGGAGGGGCTTGGGGAATGTCCACCAAGGCCGCTTCCGCATTCGGGTAGGCGCTCAGGCAGATGAAGCCCGGCTGGGCTGCCAGGTACCGCGTGAGCGTCTCGCGCAGCTTGCTGTCATCCTCCACGATGGAAACCTTGATCATGGCAACATCGGCCGGCCGGCCGTGCGTTCCCGGCAGGTCTTCAGCATCCAGCGCGTTGGCGGTGGCGTCGGCCATAGTCCGTTCCGCCAGCCTAGACTCCGGACAGGTTTTGGGCAGTCGGATAAAGTGCGGACACGCGGCGCGGGAAGCCGGCCTGCGGCGTGGGGGCCTGGGCTTGCGTGGAAAAAACCTTGCATCCTCTAATTGCCGGAGGTTTCCGGGGTGGCCGCCGTCCGGTCGTGCGACCGGGCGAGGTTCAGTTTGAAGGCGGCCCGGGTGCCGGCGCCTGGATGGGAAGTGATCTCACACGCTCCGCCGGCAAGTTTCATGCGCTCCCGCATATTCCCCAAGCCGTTCCCGAGGCTCGCGCGTGCCGGTGCGGCCCCCGGCTCAAAGCCGCACCCATTATCCTCTATCGTAATTTCAAATTCCTCACCGCTCAGGGCGGCGCGGACGACCACGCGGTCGGCGTCGGCGTGTTTGTAGGCATTGTTCAGAGCCTCTTTGGCGGCGAGAAACAGGTGATGCCGCTGCTCGGTGGGGAGTTCCAGGTCGGGGATTTCCGGCGGCAGTTCAAAGGCGCACTGGGTGGTGCTGCCTTCGAAGAATTCCTCCGCAAATCGGCACAAATAGTGGACCAGGTTCGCCAGGGTGTAGTTGCGGGGATTAACCGCCCAGACAATTTCATCGAATGAGCGGATGGCATCGCGCGCGGTTTCGGAGATTTCGGCCACCTCGCTGTGGGCGGCGGAAGGCAGGCCGGGATGCTGGGTGGCCATTTCGCTCAGGAGGGAAAGACGGGAGAGTTTGGCGCCGACCTCGTCATGCATATCCCGGGCGATGCGGGCGCGCTCATGGTGCAGGACTTCCTGCTGCTCCATGAGCGTCAGTTTGCGGCGCAGCCGGCGGAAAGAAAAATAGCGGACCAGGCCGGCCACGCAGAAAGCGAAGGCCGCCGCCAGGCAGAAGCGAAACCACCATGTCTGCCAGAAGAACGGAGCGACCGCGAGTTTGAGGCGAAACCCGGCCTCGTTCCAGACCCCGGCATTGTTGCATGCCTGAACCTGAAACTCATAGTTGCCGGCCGGCAGTTGCGGATACTTTGCCGAGGTTTGCGCCCCCGCCTCAATCCACTCCCGGTCAAAGTTTTCCAGTCGGTAACGGAAATGCACATTCTCCGGCGAGGTAAAACTCAACGCCGCGAAATGGAACTCCAGTTTGCGATGACGCGCCTGGAAAGGCAGGGTGAGGCCGGAAGTGGCAAGGTCCAGGCAGTTGGCCGGGGGGGTGGCGAGCAGGGGCGATGCGGCATCGCGCAGGGCCAGGATTCGATCATCCACGGTCACACGTTCCAACATCACCGGGGGCGGCTCGGGGTTATCCCGGATCCGGTTTGCCTGCACGCGAAGCAGTCCGTTCAGGGTGGCAAACCACAGCGTTCCGTCGGCCGTGCGGCAGGCGGACGGGGTGTTCTCGCAGTTTGGCTGAAAACTCTTGAGGCCTTCACTGCGGCCATAGACCATGGAACGTACCCGGGTGGACCGCGCTTCCGACACCGCCAACAACTCCTCCTGCCGCACCTGAAAGAGCCCGTGGTTGCCCGTCAGCCAGAGCCCGCCGGTCTCGTCGCTCATGATCTGCGAGACGTAATCGTCGAACAATCCTTCGCGGGTCGTGATCCGGGTATAACGGCCGTCAGCCAGATGGCCGAGACCCCAGCCGGCGTAGCCGATCCAAAGACTGCCATCCGCGGTGGCATGCAGGGCTCGCACCGAAAGCCGCCGGTCCTCCCTGAGCAGGGGGTCCGCCACCAGCGTTTCATGTTCCACCCGAAAGATCTGGCCATCCGAAGTCCCCGCCCAAATGACGCCGTTCCTCGCTTCGGCCAGCGCGCGCAACGAGCGGATTTTGCCCGTCAGTTTCAGGGTGGCGAACACGCCGTTGCGGAAACGGACGAGCCTCCCGGGAGAGTCGAGTCCCACCCAGACATCGCCATTGGATGCCCCCAGGACCGAGCGGACCACATGGCCGCCCAGGCCTTCACTCCTCCCCCATTTTTCCAGCCGCTGATCGCGTAAGAACCAGAGGCCCTGGTCGCGCGTGCCGGCCCAAATTCCGCCGTCGCGTCCGGGCGCGACACAACTGACATTACCTCCGGGCCAGCCATCCCCGGGGCCGGCGGCCCGCCATGCGCCCTCCCGGCCGCGGGCGAGAGTCCCGTCGTTGAGAGCGGCCCACAGCCAGCCTTCCCGATCCTGGCAAACCGAACGCACCGATTCTGACGGCAGGCCCGCTGTGGTGCCAACCAGGTCCAGCGCCTGGGCGCGCAAAAGATTCAATCCGCCGCCGGCTGTGCCAACCCACAGGTTGCCTTCCCGATCTTCCATCAGGCAGACGATCTCCGGGTGAGAAGTGGACACCCGCTCGAGCGCGCCTCCCGCGAAGCAGAGCAGGCCATCATCCGCCGTGCCGACCCATAACCGCCCATTCCGGTCCTCCAGCATGGCCCGCACCGCGGCCTTTTCCGGCAGGCGCGCCACCACCTCGACTCCGCTTCCGCCTTTCAGGCGCAACAGTTGAGTGGGAGTGCAAATCCACAGCCCGTTGGTCCGCGAGGCGCATAGCCGCACGGGAGAATCGTCAAGCGTGGCAACCTCGCGCCAGCGCGCCCCGGACACCGTTCCCACCTGGCTGCCCCGCGCCGCCCAGAGGGTGCCCGAAGGGCCCCGCTCAACCCAGGCGCCGGCGCCGGCCGGCCAGCCCTCCGTCTCCCCTGCCCGGATAACCTCCTCCCCCGCCACCCGGCAGACCACGCTCGCATAAGCCAGCCACACATTGCCTTCCCGGTCATCCGCCATCGCCGCCAGCCGGGCGTCCAGCAAGCCATCCTTCTCCGTGAACACGCGCACGCTCCGCCCCTCCACCCGAATGACCGGCCCGCGATCCAGTGCCAGCCACAACCGGCCACGCTGATCCAGAAGCATTTTGCGCACGACCCGGTTCGGAACCCCCGGCAGGTGTAACGTGGAAAACTTCTCGAAGCGGACGCCGTTGAAGCGGATCAGGCCGCCGAGGGTGGCCACCCAGACGTAGCCATCAGCGGTTTGGGCGATGCCGGTGACCCTGTTGTCGGGCAGGCCTTCCTCCGTCTGCCACGCGCGATAACGCCAGACCGGCGCGGCCGCATTCGCGCCAGCCGCCCATTGGCTGTGGAGCAGCACTCCGGCGGCCAGCACGGCGGGCAGCATTCTGAAAAAACCGGGCACAAACGCATTGTCCAAATTAGAGGCCGCAAAAGCAATTACAGCTTGCGGGCGGCCTCCCGGATACTGGAGGGGCATGTTGCGCGGCATGGTTCACCGGCAATCAGCTAAGGGCACCAGTGCCAATCGTGAGGACCGACCCGAATGGCACTTAGTTAAGGCCCAAAACTTTCTTGCCAAGGCGTTTACGCCGCGGCGGGTTAGGCAGGGTATGGAAGATTACCTGGCGTGACAGGGCCTGCATTTGCTGGAGGATGTCTTTGACTTGGCGCCAGTTTTC
>JBBQYD010000100.1:0-12519 GCA_038209025.1 Verrucomicrobiota bacterium
GACGGCCGGGCGGGAGAACCGCGTCAGCCATTTCTCGCAGGGCACCAAGGCAGCATGGCAAATAGGCATGACTTTGTCCTGGCTCGGGGCTAGCCTGCCTCATCGATGGGTCTCATTCCACCACACAGCGATGTACAGACAAAGCCGGCTTTCTTGACTTGGCTGCTCTGGCTTGCGGTGGTGCTCAGCCTGCTCAGCAGCCCCCTGAGCGCTTCGCCTTTGTTAAGCGTCACCACGCCGACCGATTTCTTTACGAATGTCTCCGGGCGGCTCTTGCGCGCGGAGCTCAACCAGGATTTGCATCGGATTCAGCTATATCCTGCGAATCAGTACACGCCCGCTACGCATCGGTTGCTCCAACTTGCGGCAAATATCTACGATTGCACCACCAACCGGGCGGAATTTGGCTACCCGTATTATCCGAGCGTCTTCCGCCCGATCTTCACGAACGATTCCGGCAGCATTTATATTTGTGGCTACATAGAAGAGAAGGGGACCCTTTTGGCAACCGCTCTGCGCCGGGACCTTGGCGATCCGGCAGACCGCGCGAGTCTTCAGCCGTTGGATATGGTCGTTGGGGTGCCGGTGATCATTGGCGCCCGGAAGGGTTTTCCAAACTTCAACGAGTTCGGGATGGAAACCGCTTTAAGAATAGCGCGCAAACTCGAGTTCCGGCGCGGGGCTGGCGGGAAGGTCAATGAAACCAACCAAATGTTCCAGCTCGCCATCACCAATGGCTTCGGGTTGGGGGCTTGGAATTCCTATTCAAACCCATATCCCCACGCGATTGAGCTGTCCGCCCAGGTACGAGTCCGCGTGGAGTTGACGAACGAGAGTCAATCGCTATTCCTCAAGGATTACGTGGTCTGCGGCAGCGACTCGGCAACCACAAATGCGTGGCCTGGTTTCATCAATTTAGGGGTGCAGCGCTTCTCGTTCCGCCTGCCGATTGACCCAGCCACCAATCTCTCCACCCTGCTACCCTGGTCCACCTACATCCAGGATGCGCCGCAATTGGTTCCCGCCACTAACCTGTTCGGGCGAAACTCAGGGTTCCCGGTCCCAAACTGGGGCCTGACCGTCAGGGCTGACTTGCTCTTCACCATGATCGATCCAGTGGCCAAACGCATGGTGGATTACGTGAATGTGACGCAGACTCAATCAGTGCCGGACGTGTTTTCAGTGTGCAGGAGTGGGGAAGCTTATTCCAAGGATTCCCCATACCTCCCCGCGGTGGATCCTGGCTCGCTATGGTCCACCAATAGGCTCAGCCCAAACATCCAGAGCCCCACCTATGGAGTTCTGAACCAAGTGGCGGTCGGACTGGGGTGCTTGCCTCTCTCGGAGGCGTTATGGCGCAATTTCACCCCGGTCAGTTACTCCGCCCAACTGAGAGCAGCGCTGCAGAGGCAATTTATAAGTTCACTGTTCGGGACCGACCTGTTTGGGCCTCAAGCCTTCTACGCGCCATTTGACCCTTTTTGCGATATTTTCATAAACACCCACTGGCAAGCGAATGATCCGCTGGTCCATCATACCCTGGCGGATCTGCTGGCGCTTCAGTCCCATCCAATCGTACGAGGTTCCAATTGGGATTCGCCATTGAGCGGCTTGCACTACATCAATCGGCGTTACGAACCTTGGGCGCCGCGTCCGGACAATGCTGCAAATGTGACGCTGTATGATTTGAGTCTCAAAGACCCGCTCATCGGCCGGTCGGATGATTGGGATTTTCCCGAAGCCCAGACTTTGGCCCCCGAGTGGCTGGGCCAGGTGCATCGCGGCACTCCATGGATGACCCTGTATCTAAAACCAGCCCCGAGGCTGCAACTCAACCGATGGTCCGACTGGTTGAACTGGGCGGACTTCGAGGCCAGCCTGATCGCGCACCCTATGGCAGATGGGCGCATCATCTCGTGGCTGGCTCCGCTGATGAACACCAACCCGCCCGCCAGCCTGGCATCGCCCAACCGGGCCGATGCCGCCGCCTGGGTGGGGGTGTTGGACGGCATGAATGTCCTGACCAATACGTCCAGCGATGCGGATTTCCAATCGAACCCGTTCATGAAACGAACCTTGGCAACCGTAAAAATGGCGGCGGATTCGCCCCAGGCTCTGGCCCTGGCTTCAGCGCTGCAATCCCGCCGGCTCAACAGTCCAAACGGCCGCTTTACCTCTTTGGGAGATATTTTGAACGAGCCCTCACTCTCGACCAACTCACCGTGGCTCAACCGGACCAGCATCCAAACGCGCTACGGTATTAGCGACGCCGCCTACGAGGCGGTGCCTGCCGCGCTTTTGGGACGCCTGTGGCCCGATGCCATCGGCACCGCGACACACACCGGTTCCACACCTCTGATTCAATTCTCAGGCGTCGATGGCTGTTCGTATCGGATCGAGTCTTCGTCCAACTTCATGGGTTGGGTGGCGATTTCCACCAATCTCGCTACGGCCACCGGATTCAGCTTGGTTCCGCCGTCCACAGCCGACAGCAGCTATTTTCGAGCACTGCTTTGGCAGTAATGCCCAGGGATCTGAGGGGCCAGTGTATCGTTCCGCTCGTGTCCCGGGACCTGTTTCCACAGGAACCGTGAGTTGTGCCCCCCGCGCCAATGCAAAAGGTGCCTGGTTTCTGCTTGGTTTTTGCCTGGCTAAGACGGCAACATGCACCTAATTGAGATGCAATCCGGTTTTAAACCAGTTTACGACCATGTCACTTGAACATCGACAGACCTTGACTCGGGGCTTCGCCAGCTTGCTGGTGGTGGCCTTCTGTTTATCGGCCAGCCTGGGAAGAGCCGATTGGCCGCAATTCCGCGGGCCTTCCGGGGATGGCCACGCGCCAGCGACGAAAGGGCTGCCGCTTTCCTGGAGCGAGACCGAGAACGTCACCTGGAAGACCGAGATTCCACATCGCGGGTGGTCCACGCCCGCCGTGATGGACGGCAGTGTCTGGCTGACCACGGCAACCCTTGAAGGAAATGACTTTTTTGTGATCCGCGTGGAGGAGACGTCGGGAGCTGTGCGGCTCAATGAGAAGTTGTTTCATGCGGAGAAGCCGGAACCGCTGGGGAACAACGTGAATGGCTATGCCACCCCATCGCCGGCCCTTGAGCAAGGCCGGGTGTATGTGCATTTCGGCAGCTACGGCACCGCCTGCCTCGACACCCGGACCGGCAAGGTCCTCTGGCAGCGCGCGGACTTGCCCTGCCGCCATTACCGCGGTCCTTCGTCGTCGCCCATTCTTTTTGAAGACCTCCTGATCCTCACCTTTGACGGGGCGGACTTGCAGTATATCGTGGCCCTGGACAAGGCCACCGGCAAAACCCGCTGGAAAACCGATCGCTCGGTGCCTTGGAATGATGAAAATGTGCCGGGCCAAATGGCCCGTGATGGCGACCTGCGAAAGGCCCACAGCACACCGTTGATCGCGCGGGTCGGTGACGGTTTTCAAATGCTCAGCGCGGGCGCCAAGGCCTCCTACGGTTACGACCCGCGAGATGGGCGCGAACTGTGGCAGGTGCGCTACACCAGTTGGTCCGCCGCGCCCGTCCCCTTGTTCCGAAACGGGCTGGGCTACTTTGTCACCGGTTCCGGCAAGACCGAACTGTGGGCCGTGCGCGTCAACGGGCGCGGGAACGTGACCGACACGCAGGTCGCTTGGAAATTCGGGAACCAGGTGGCCAAAACGGCGTCCCCGATCCTGGTTGGCGCGCTGATCTACATGGTCAGTGACGATGGCATCGTGACTTGCCTGAACGCGGATACGGGGGAGCAAGTCTGGCGGGAGCGCATCGGCGGCAAGTACGCGGCGTCGCCGGTCTTCGCGGAAGGGCGGCTTTACTTCTTCTCGCAAGAGGGAAACACCACGGTATTGGAGCCGGGAGCCAGCTTCAAAGCCCTGGGAACCAATAGCCTGGCGGACGGTTTCATGGCCTCACCCGCCGTCGCGAATGATGCCTTTATCCTGCGCACTAAAACCCACCTTTACCGCATCGCCTCCAAAACGCGGAGCGGCCCCACTCCCGCCCCCTGAGCCTGATGAGCAGGCTGGAGCCGGAAAGAGAAGCTTGGTTTTTGGCAGGTTGATCGCAAATGGCTGAAGTCCCATCCAACCCGCTGACAGAGCAGCGACCGGGTCCTTCCCGGTTGCGGCTGCGGGTCACGGCCGCGGCGGAGAGCGCCATCCGGTCCCGGCATCCCTGGTTGTATTCGGACAGCATCCGGGAGCAGAACCGGCCGGGCAGGCTGGGCGAGCTGGCAATTATTTTTGATCGCCAAGACGCCTTTCTGGCGGCGGGCTTGTTCGATCCGGATTCCCCGTTGCGAGTGCGGATTTTGCATGCCGGCAAGCCCTGCGAGCTGAACCCGGGGTGGTGGGAGGAGCGGCTGCTCGCGGCCTTGCGCCTCCGGCAGGGAATGTTTCAAAGCGACACCACCGGGTTTCGGTGGGTGCATGGCGAGAGTGACGGCTGGCCGGGGTTGGTGCTGGACCGGTATGGGGCCACCGTGGTGCTCAAACTTTACACGGCCGCCTGGCTGCCAAGGCTCCCGCAACTCCTGCCGCTGTTCCTTGCCCACTTGCAACCGGAGCGCCTCGTGTTACGGCTTAGCCGAAACATCCAGGCCGTCGCCCGGTCCGGCTTTAACCTCGCCGATGGACAATTGCTGCACGGCATCATCCCCGGCCAACCCGTCGTGTTTCTGGAATCGGGACTCGGGTTCGAGGCTGATGTGCTGCGCGGGCAGAAGACCGGCTTCTTTCTCGATCAGCGCGAGAACCGGCGGCGGGTGGGCAGCCTGGCTGCCGGACTGCGGGTGCTCAATGCGTTTAGCTTTTCCGGCGGGTTTTCGCTCTACGCCGCCCGGGGCGGGGCCCGCGCGGTAACGGACCTGGATATCAGCCCGCACGCGCTCGCGAGCGCCGGGCGAAATTTTCTTCTAAATGCTGCGGATCCCCAGGTTGCCGCCTGTGAGCGGTCGTCGGTGCAAGCGGACACGTTCACCTGGCTGGAGCAAGCGCGAAGCACTTTCGATCTCATCATTTTGGATCCGCCGACTCTCGCCAAGAAGGCGGTGGAACGAGCCGCGGCGCTGGGGGCCTACAGCCGGCTCGCGCGTTTGAGCCTGAAACGGCTCTCCCCGGGCGGCATCCTGGTGGCCTGCTCATGCTCCGCCCAGGTTTCGCGGGAGGATTTTTTTGGCACGGTGTTGCAGGCGGCGCGCCTGGCCGGGAAGAACGTCCGTGAACTCCACCGCGCTTTGCACCCGCCGGATCACCCCGCCAATTTCCCGGAAGCTGAGTATCTCAAAGCCATTTACCTCAAATTGGAAACCGACTGAAGGACACCCCATGAAATATTCCGCAAAACTCCCACTGGCGTACCTGGCATGCTGCGCCGCCCTTTGCCTGGCGGCCCCACTGACCCAGGGGGCCGGCCGGCTGGAACAAGGATTCAACCAACCGCCAGATTCGACCAAGCCCTGGTGTTATTGGTATTGGATCAGCGACAACATCACCCGGGAAGGGATTACCAAAGACCTCGAAGCCATGGCTCGCGTGGGGATTGGCGAGGCGCTCGTAGGCAACATCTACCTGCCGGAAACCAAACCCGGTCCGGTGAAAGTCCTCAGCGATTCCTGGTGGGGCATGGTCGAGCACGCCATCCGGGAAGGTGGCCGGGTCGGGGTCAACATCGGCCTGTTTAACTGCCCGGGCTGGAGTCAGTCTGGCGGACCCTGGATTCAACCCGGGCAATCCATGCGCTACCTGGTGTCCTCGGAGACACGCGTCGCCGGGCCGGTGAAATTCAGCGGCAAACTGCCCGCTCCGGAAGAGCCGTTTCAGACAGTGGCGGTGCTTGCCTTTCCCGCGCCGTCGCAGGACCAGGTGTCAGCCACGGCGCGGGTGGCGGGCATCACCACGGACCCAGTCACAGGTGAGGCGGGCAAGCTGATCGATGGCGATTTCGCGACCACGGTGACTTTTCCCGCGGCTGCCGGCAAAGCCGGCGCGCGGTTCACGCTGGACCTGGACCTCACCAACGCGTTTACCGCCCGGTCGTTGATGGTTTACCCCGCGGCATCGGAATTCGTGGCGGATTGCGTGCTGGAAGCCATGAATGAGCAAGGAGTCTTCCACGAAGTGCGCTCGTTCCAAGTGGACCGCCATAATAAAAGCATCGGGGTAGGCCCGATGACCATGGGGCCGGTGGCCGTTTCATTTGCGCCGGACACCGCCCGGCGTTTCCGCCTGTCCCTGAAGGTGACCAGCGGCCAGGGCGCGCTGTCGGAGGTGGTGTTATCATCGGCGGCCCGGTTGGAGCGATTCGTGGAAAAGCAACTTGGCAAGATGCACCAGACCCCCTCGCCGCAGTGGGACACGTATCTATGGGACCCGCAAACGGAGATCGACGATCCGGCGCTGGCGGTCCCGCTTGATAAAGTGCGGAATCTCACCGCCATCACGGCCGCCGACGGCACGCTGGATTGGGATGTGCCCGCGGGCGATTGGATCATCCTGAGGACGGGCATGACCCCGACCGGCACCCGCAATGCACCCGCGTCGCCGGAAGGCCAGGGGCTGGAGGTGGATAAAATGAACCGCGCCGCCGCGCGGGCGCATTTCAATACCTTCATTGGGGAGATTCTGCGGCGCATGCCGGCTCGTGACCGGAAGGCATTCACCCGGGTGATCGCCGACAGTTATGAAATGGGGCCGCAAAACTGGACCGATGGCCTGGCCCCGGATTTTCAAAAGCGTTATGGATACGACCCGCTGCCCTGGTTGCCAGTGCTCACCGGGCGCCTCGTGGTTAGCGCGGACAAATCGGAACGGTTTCTGTGGGATTTGCGCCGGCTGGTGGCTGACCGGATTGCGACCGAATATGTGGGCGGGCTGCGAGAAGCCGCTGAAGAGCAGGGGCTGAAACTGTGGCTTGAGAATTATGGTCATTGGGGTTTCCCGGCGGAGTTCCTCCAATACGGCAGCCAGTCGGATCGAATCGGCGGCGAGTTTTGGGTCACCGGCCTGGGTGAAATTGAATGCCGCGCGGCGTCTTCTTGCGCGAACACCTACGGCAAACCAATCGTCTCGGCCGAGGCGTTCACCGGCGGACCCGCTTTTCAAAGCACGCCGGGATCGCTCAAGGCGCGCGGTGATTGGGCCTTCTCCCACGGCATCAACCACTTTGTGCTGCATGTCTATATCCACCAACCATGGGCGGACCGCCGCCCCGGCATCAATGCCTGGTTCGGCACCGAGTTCAACCGGCATAACACCTGGTTCGAACAAAGCCGCTCATGGGTGGATTACCTCCGCCGCAGCGCCTGGCTTTTGCAGCAGGGCAACCGGGTTGCGGATGTGGCCTATTTCATTGGGGAAGACGCTCCGAAGATGACCGGCGCGCGAAATCCGGAACTGCCGCAAGGCTATGATTACGACTATATCAACGCGGACGTGATCGAGCGAAACCTCACCGTGAAGGATGGTCAACTCGTGCTGCCGCACGGCACCCGTTACCGGCTGCTCGTCCTGCCGGACCAGCAGACCATGCGTCCCGAAGTGTTGCGCCGGATCTGCGATCTCGTCAAAGCCGGCGCCACGGTTCTCGGGCGGCCTCCTGCCCATTCGCCGAGCCTGGAGAATCACCCGCAGTGCGACCAGCAAGTGGAGAAATTCGCTCGTGACCTGTGGGGAGATGCCCTGGCCGGCCAGTCCGGCAGCGGGGAGCGTTCGTTTGGGAAGGGGAAGATCGTCTGGGGGCGCAAGCTGCCGGAGGTCTTTAGCCAGTTGAAGCTGCAGCCGGATTTCACCAGCACGGCACCTCTGCGTTTCACGCATCGGCGTTCCGGGAACGAGCACATTTACTTTGTGGCAAATCCACGCGCGGAGCAGGCGTCGGTGGTGGCCTCCTTCAGGATCAGCGGTCAGCGTCCGGAGCTCTGGTGTCCTGACCGCGGGCGGATCACGCAGGCGGGAGCCTGGCATGAAACCGAGGGGATCACCCGGGTGCCGCTGGAGCTGTCCCCGAACGGTTCGGTTTTTGTCATATTTCGCGAAACAGCCCGCGCGGCGGACCGCCAGGTGGTGGCCGTACGGCTCGACGGGCAACCACTGCTGAACTTGTCAGCTCCGGCCCGCTCGCCGTTTGCGGACGCCAATGATCCAGCGGCCAGCCCGGGGTCCTTCACCCTCGCCTTCTGGGCCAGGCCCGCGGCGGATACCACCTTGCTGCCCGAACAAAACGAAGGCGTGCATGGGTTGCAGGAACAACGCAACGATGTGCTGATGGCCGCCTTCGGGGGCGGTTTCGGAGCCGAAGACCGCCATGCCGGGGCCGGCCTCGCCGTTGGCCGGAACGGGGTCGCGGTGTTTGAACATACGGCGAACTATTTCGCCCCCATCCTGGTGCATCGAACCGAGCTATCCGGCTGGACGCATGTCGCGCTGGTCTATCGGGAGGGGCGTCCCCGGCTGTATCTAAACGGCGTGCTCGCCCGCGAAGGGCTGCAGAGCCGCTACCTGGTTCATCCCAGCCCCGCGAGTGGCGGGGGAACTTCGTTTCTCGGCAAACTGGGCGGGCTCAACCAATTGGACCGCAGCCTGGAGGCGCCTGAAATAATGGAGTTGTACAAGTCCATGCCGCGGCCAGGTGACGAGGTGTTCGCCGCCGCGCTCTGGGAGCGGGGTCCGGGAGGCGAGTTGCTTGCCAACATCATGAAGCCGGGCGCCTATGAAGTGGAGACCGCGAACGGAGCCAAACAAACCGTTTCCGTGACTTCGCTGGCCGCCCCCATGGAGTTGAGCGGCCCATGGGACGTGGCGTTTTCCCCCGCGGTGGGGCTGCCCAGCAGGCAGACATTTGAAGAACTCCAGGACTGGACACAACATCCTTCCGAACAAATCAAGCACTTCTCCGGCGCCGCCACTTACCGGAAAACCTTCCAGGCCCCGCCGGTGCGGAAAGGCCAGAGCGTATTCCTGGATTTGGGTGAAATGCGGGATTTGGCCGCCATTCGTTTAAACGGCCAGCTACTGGGCAACCTCTGGTCCGCACCCTGGCGGGTGGAGCTAACACCGGCGTTGCGCCTGGGAGCAAATGAACTGGAAATCGAAGTGGTCAACCCCTGGAACAACCGGCTCGTGGGCGATGCCGCCCTCCCTGAGGAGCAGCGGGTTTCATCCCTCACCGTGTCGGTGGTAAAAAAGCAAAGCGCTTTGATCCCGGCCGGGCTGCCCGGGCCGGTGCGGCTGTTGGTTTCAGAGAAAGTGCTGGTGAAAGAAGCTCGCTAAAGCTCCGGGCAGGCAAGGTCCGCGCGCGTTCCGCCAGGCTTGGGCGCCTTGACAAGTGGGTGTAAAAAACTCATTGCGTGACTTGGCGGTTTGCGGTAGGACTCGCATTGTGAACGCTTGGCCGAAATTATTTGTCGTTGCTTTGCTGGCGGTTGGCTCAGTGCCGGACCGCGCCTGCGGGCAGATTGACCCGTATCACCGCGAACTGGTGCAACTGGGGTACAACGCCGCCTTGCAGGGGCATGCGCCGTTTGGCGGGTATGCCTTCTACTATCACAATCAGCCTGGATTCCTGCGGACGAACCTGACGCTGCGGCTGGCGGTGGCCCCGACCTATCTGGATTCCGAGCTGGGCCTCCGGCAGGCTTTGGGAGAGCACACGGATTTCGCGGTGGGTCTCGCGGGCGGCGGGTTTGCGGATAGTTATGCCGAGGTTCGCCAGGGCAAATACCAGACCCGGGAGTCATTTGTGGGCCATGGCGGCGAGGTGTCGGCCAGCCTTTACCACCTGTTCAACCCGGGCGCGCAAATTCCTTTGAATGGAATATTCCGCACTGCCGGGCGATTTTCAACCTATGAGCAGGACAGCAACACCGACCGGGCCTTTGCGCTGCCGGACGACCGTGGCGCGTTGAATGTGCGGACCGGCTTGCGGTGGGGAGGGCGCGAACCCATCCTTTACCCCAGCCTGGCGATGGAACTCTCCATCTGGTACGAAGGCGAACTGCGAAGTGGGGACGGCAGGTATGGTTACGGTGATCGGTCCGTGGAACCGCATACCCATTCGTTTTTTGCCGCCGCCGCCCTGGCATACGAATTTCCGGAGCTGAAGCACGCGTTTTCCGTGGAGCTTTCAGCCGGGGCCAGCGTGAAGGCGGACCGGTTCAGCGCCTATCGCCTGGGGGCGGTGTTGCCGTTCGTTTCGGAATTCCCGCTGTCGCTCCCCGGCTATTATTACCAGGAGATCAGCGCCGACCAATTTGTGCTGCTCAAGGGCAACTACCTGATCCCTTTGGAGGCCGGCGGGCGGTGGAACCTGGACCTGAACGCCGCGTGCGCGGCGGTGGACTATCTGCCCGGGTTGGGTCAGGACGGCCATTGGCAGAGCGGCGTGGGCGCCGGCGTGTTTTACAGAAGCTCGTCCTGGCGGGTGGCGGTTGGCTATGGGTATGGGGTGGAGGCGATCCGCTCCGGAGGGCGCGGCGCTCACAGCATTGGCGTGCTGCTGCAGTTGGACATGGCCAAAGCGGTGGACAGTTTTGAAAGGTCAGTGCCGACGGGCCGCTGGCGCGGATGGAACCGGGTGCTCAATGTGTTCAGCAGTTAAGCCCCTGGGCCGGTCTGGCGGTGACTATCCCGGGATCAATTCTGTTTTCGGCGACGGCGTTTGCTGGCGGCAGAGCAAGGCATTCCCGATGATCCGCCCCGCCTCTTCGGGTGGAACCAGGTCGGTATTGATCACCATGTGGTAGAGCAGGGGATCGTTGATGTCTTTGTTGAAGTAGGTTTTCAGGTAGCGCTCGCGGCCGCGGTCTTCGCTCGCGATAAAGTCACGGGCGGCCAGGTGGTCCATGCCTTGCAGCTTCATCAAGCGGCGGGTTCGCTCCGCCAGCGAGCCGATCAGCCGCACGTGGAAGGCGTAGTCCAGTTTGCTGGTGATGATGTTGGCGCCGCGTCCGATGATGATGACGTTGCCCAATTTCGCCAGGTGCAGGATGGTTTCCGAGGTCTTATGGATCAGCGTCCAGGAAGAGGGATGGAGGCCGAACAACTCGTCCATGATGTCGGTAGCCTCGGAAATGCGGTCCTCAGCCATGAAGCGGGCGATGCGTTTGGGGAGATGATGGTCTTCGAGCACCTTTTCCACGATGTTGCGGTCCAGCACGGTCCATGGGCAGCCCGGCTTGGGAGCCCTCTGATCCAGGCATTCAGCCAGTTGCGCCGCCACCTTCCGGGCGCCGCTGCCGGTCTGGCGCGAAATGGTAACGACCCGGCGTGGCGGGGGTGGGTCACCCGCGCTCCCCGGCGGCTGAAGCTGGGCGTTGATAAAGGAGCAGCACTGGTCAAGACCGTTCGGAGTATTCATAACACAAGCCATCGTTGCGGAATTGAGATGGGGTGTTTGATTGCATCTTAACTCCAACTTTTTTCCAAATGAATATAAGCCTGCGGCGACACATTTTCAACCGGTGAACCCACCTCCAAATGGGGGCCGGAATGGCCTGTCGCAGGCGGGCTAACGCAAACTAAAGCCGCCCTTGAAGACCACTTCCGCCACGACCACCACCAGGAAGATCGAGCTGACCACCGCGTTCAGCCGGAAGAAGGCCACATTGATCCAGTTCAGGCTGCGCCGGCGGGCAATCCAATGTTCCAGCACGAGACAGCCCACGATGAGCATCCAGCCGATGATGTAAGCGATGCGGAAGTGGCAGAGGAACCCAAAAAGAAACAGCAGACCGCACAGCAGCAGATGGGCCAGAAACGCGGCTTTCAGGGCGTTGTCCGGCCCCCAGGCGACGACCAGGGAATGAAGGCCGTGCCGGCGGTCAAATTCGTAATCCTGCAGGGCGTAGATGATGTCAAAGCCCACCAGCCACAGCACCACCGCCACTGCCAGGACGATCATTTGGGCGATCTCCATGGGCGCGACGGTTGTGCCTTTTACCGCGAGCCAGGCGCCGACCGGGGCCAGCGCCAGTGCCACCCCGAGGTACACATGCGTGTAATCGGTAAAGCGCTTCGTGAGCGAATAAAAACAAATGACAAAGAGGGCGATGGGCGAGAGATAAAAGCACAAGGCATTTAGAAAATAGCTGGCGGCAACCAGGCCGCCCGCCGCCAGCGCCCACAGGCCCCACGCGCTGGCGAGGCTGACTTTCCCCGCCGGCAATTGGCGGCTGGCGGTGCGGGGGTTCAGCGCATCAAACTTGCGGTCCACGATGCGATTGAACGCCATGGCGCACACCCGGGCGCAGACCATGGCGGCCAGGATGAGCGCGAAGGTGCGCCAGCCCGGCCAGCCGCGGTTGTCGCGCGCCGCCACCGCCATGGCCGCCAGAGCGAAGGGCAGGGCGAAGATCGTGTGCGAGAACTTGACGAACTTGCCCCACTTTAAAATCGAGGAAAACATCTGGTTGATCGCCGGTTCAGACTCGCTTCGGGAAGCTGGTCAGGCCTCGGCTTCCTCCTGCCAGCGCCCGGCCAGTTGGTGGGGAATCCCC
>JBBQYD010000101.1:0-12493 GCA_038209025.1 Verrucomicrobiota bacterium
GAAGTCTTGGTGGACATTGGTTATAAGAGCGAAGGCGTCATCTCCGGCGGTGAATTTGATGACATCAAAACCGTCAAGGTGGGCGACCAGATCGACGTGCTCATCGAGAAACTCGAAGACAAAGAGGGCATGGTCATCCTCTCCAAGGAAAAGGCCGAATTCAAGCAGAACTGGGAGCGCATCCTGACCATCTGCAATGAAGGCGGCACAATTGCCGGCAAGGTCAAAGCCGTGGTGAAAGGCGGCCTGCTGGTCAATATCGGTGTGGAAGCATTCCTTCCCGCCTCACAAATTGATGTTGCCACCCCGAAGAACCTGACCCAATACGTGGGCAACACCTACGATTTCAAGGTTGTCAAAATCAACCAGGAACGGCAGAACATCGTTCTCTCCCGCCGCGAGCTGATCGAGCAGGAACGGCTGGAACGCCGCCAGAAACTCCTCACCGAGATGATGCCGGGCGATATCCGCAAGGGCACGGTGAAGAACATCACGGATTTCGGCGCGTTCATCGATTTGAACGGCATCGACGGCCTGCTGCATATCACCGATATGAGCTGGGGCCGCGTGGGTCATCCTTCAGAGATTCTGAAGGTGGGCCAGGACATCGACGTGGTGGTGCTGGACATCAACCGCGAGAAGGAGCGGGTGAGCCTGAGCTTGAAGCACAAGCTGGCCAACCCGTGGGATTCCATCGAGCAGAAATACCCGGTGGGCGTGAAGGTCAAGGGCAAGGTCGTCAACCTGGTTCCCTACGGCGCGTTTGTGGAACTCGAACCCGGCGTGGAAGGTCTGGTTCACGTTACCGAACTGTCCTGGACCAAGCGCATCGCGAAGCCCGCGGATGTGCTCAAGGCCGACCAGGAAATCGAAGCCATCGTGCTGGGCATCAACCGCGAAGAGCAGAAAATTTCGCTGGGCTTGCGCCAGCTCGAAACGAACCCGTGGGAAAAGGCCCAGGAGAAGTATCCCCAGGGCACCAAGGTCAAAGGCAAGATTCGCAACCTCACCAGCTACGGCGCTTTCATCGAGCTGGAGGAAGGTCTGGACGGCATGATCCACGTATCGGACATCTCCTGGACCCGCAAAATTAATCATCCTTCCGAAGTGCTGAAGAAGGGCGACGAAGTGGAAGCGGTGGTTCTGGAAGTGGACAAAACCAACCAGCGCATTGCCGTGGGTCTCAAGCAGTTGGGCACCGACCCGTGGGAGAACATCGACCAGCTCTACAAGGTGGGCGATCTCGTCACCGGCAAGGTCACCAAGCTCGCCAGTTTCGGCGCGTTCATTGGTTTGCAGCATGAAATCGATGGCCTCGTGCATATCTCGCAGATCAGCGAGGATCGCGTGGACAAAATCAAGAACGTGTTGAAGGTGGGCCAGGATGTCTCGGCGCGGGTGATCAAGATCGATCGCGCGGACCGCCGCATCGGCCTGTCGATCAAGGCCGCCAATTACAGCCAGGAACAGCTCAAAGCCGAACAGGCCGTGCTGGATGCCCTCAAGCCGGGCGAAGACCTGGTGGCTCTGCAACACGCCTTCGACCAGGCGGAAGAGCAGAAGCCCGAATAACAAGACCGTTCAATCAACTCGCAAGGCGGACCTCCCGAGGGTCCGCCTTTTTGGCATCCGCGCCCCGCGCGCAAAAATCCGACGAAATCACCTGGTCGGACACCTTTTGGCTGACCCGCCGTGGCAAGCTCGGCGGGTATTCAGGATGAATGCAACGGTTTCCATCGGCGGGCGGGCGGGCGCGAAACAAAACTTTGTTGGGCGCCGCCAAATTGTTAGCTTGCCGAGGACCGGTTGAAATTCGAACCTGTTTCAACAACACAAATGCCACCGAAAACTGAAAAGAACGAGAAGCCGGCGGAGAAACCCGCGCCGGAAAAAGCGGTTGACGCCAAAATTGCGGAAGCCGCCAAAGTAGCGGCAGCGAGGTCGCGCGAGCTGGAAGCGGCGATTTCGACGATTACCAAGACCTACGGGGAGGGCAGCATCATGCGCCTGGGGGACGCGCGGGCGCTGCGCAAGATCGAGGTCATACCCACCGGGGCCCTGGCGGTGGACCTGGCGCTGGGCGTCGGGGGGATCCCGCGCGGGCGCGTGGTGGAGATTTTTGGGCCGGAGAGTTCCGGGAAGACCACCCTGATGCTGCACGTGATCGCCAACGCGCAGAAGGCGGGGGGGCTGGCGGCGTTCATCGATGCCGAGCACGCGCTGGACCCGGCCTACGCCAAGCGGCTGGGAGTCAATCTCCAGGATTTGCTGGTGTCTCAACCGGACAGCGGCGAAGAGGCCCTCTCGATCTGCGAGATGCTGGCGCGGTCCAACGCGCTGGATGTGATTGTGGTGGATTCCGTGGCGGCGCTGGTGCCGAAGGCGGAGCTGGAAGGTGAAATTGGCATGGCCACGATGGGCATGCAGGCCCGGCTCATGAGCCAGGCATTGCGGAAACTCACCGCCATTCTCGCCAAGGCGCGGACGACCTGCATCTTCACCAACCAGATGCGTGAAAAGGTGGGGGTCATGTTTGGCAACCCGGAAACCACCCCGGGCGGCAAAGCCTTGAAATTCTACGCCAGCGTGCGGATTGATATTCGCCGCAAGGAAACCCTGAAGGACGCGGCCGGGACCGCCATTGGCAATCATGTCAAAGTGAAGATCGTCAAGAACAAGGTGGCGCCACCGTTCTGCGAGGCCGAGTTTGATATTCTTTACAACCACGGCATCAACAAGGAAGGCAGCCTGCTGGACGTGGGGATCGAGGCGGGCGTGGTCGATAAGAAAGGCGCCTGGCTGCAGTACAACGGTGAGTTGATCGGCCAGGGCAAGGACGCCGCCCAAAAGGCGCTGGCCGAGAGTCCCGATCTGGCGCAGAAGATCCTGGACGCCATCATGGCCAAGCGCGAGGCCGCCCTGCCGGTTTAGCGGTTTAGAACCAGGGACGCGGCGGAACGCGTCCCGGCCACCGCCTCAGCCGGATGCCCTCTCTTTACGTTGTTTCTCAGGGTTGTGCCCTATTTTTTGCTGGGCATTCAGGGAATAATTTGCTTGCATCCGGCTGGCCGATGGCTATTGTTCGGGAAGAAATACTATTTAGGCACCGTGTGCCTGTATGCTTGATAGAATACTGCATGAATAAGCTTCAACCGGCGGGGGTGTCTTGAGCCGCCCCTATTCTCCACGTTCTGTTTCTCCTTCGTCCTTCGTCAGGGTCAATGGGAAGATTCGCGCCCGCGAGGTTCGGGTCATTGGCCCCGAAAGCAAACAGCTTGGGATCATGTCGCTCGGGGACGCGCTGACCGCGGCGCGGACCCTGGGAGTTGACCTGGTGGAAATCGCGCCCAACGCCACGCCGCCGGTGTGCCGGTTGGTGGATTTTGGCAAATACCGCTACGAACAGTCCAAGAAGGACAAAGAATCCAAGAAACACCAGCACGCCACCCGCGTCAAAGAGGTGCAACTCAGTCCCAAGATCGATTCGCACGATCTCATGGTGAAAATTGAGCATGCCATTGGCTTTTTGTGCGAGGACATGAAGGTGAAAATCGCCCTCAAGTTCCGCGGCCGGGAAATGGCTCATACCGAGTTCGGGTTCCTGGTGGTGCGCAAATTTCTACAGGAGATCACCCCCTACGGGCACGAAGATTTCCAACCCAAACTCATCGGGCGCGGCATCACCGTGATGATCAGCCCGTTGCCTCGCAATAAACGCGCCAAGAACCCCTACCAGACCGAAAATCTGATGGATTCTGAGCCGGACGCGACCGACGATGACGATGCGGAGACTGACGAGGAAGAGGGTGATTCAGGTTCCGCCACGGCTGAGAACGGCGGCCCGGCCCAAAAAGAGGGCAAAGAGTCCAGCCCGGGCGGCCTCGTTAATAATACGCTCGCTCAAACAGAGAACAAATAACCGGTCAGAAATGCAATTTGCCGGCGGAGACCGCAAGGTCACGCCGGCTTTTTTGTCGTTGGGTTTGAAAACCAGGCCGTCGGGGATGCCGAGCCTCCCGGGGCACGGGCTTTAGGCCGTCGGCCGCGGGTCGTCCGCCCGTGGCGTGGCGAGGGCCTCTCCGAACCGGTTAACAGATGCGTGGCAACTGCTCCCCGGAAGGCATGTCGAGAATGCGCTGCACCCCGATGGCGCTCCGCAGGAGGACCTGGGAACCTGGCTGATCGGTCACCCGGCCGATCACCACCGCGCCCGGGCACTCGGGGCGTTCCCGCAGAATCTGCAGCGCCATTTCCGCATCCTGGACCGGCAGGAAGGCGGCGAAACGGCCTTCACACGCGACTTGCAGGGGGTCAAAACCAAGAATTTCGCAGGCGGCCCGCACATCCTCCCGCACCGGTACCCGGAGTTCCTCGATAGCCAGGGTGTGGCCGCCGGCTTCGGCGATCTCGTTCAGCACGCTGGTGAGGCCGCCGCGCGTAATGTCGCGCAAGCAATGCAGTTCGAGGCCGGCGGAAATGAGCGCCGCCACCGCCCCGGCCAGCGGCGCGGAATCGCTCTCGATCTGGCTTTCGAATTCCAGGCCTTCCCGAACCGCCATCACCGCCATCCCGTGGCGCCCCAGGTCGCCGCTCACCAGGATGACATCGCCCGGTTGCACGCTGGCAGGCCCCAGATTAAGGGAGTGCTCCACAATTCCGATGCCCGCCGTGTTAATGAACAGGCGGTCGCCTTTGCCCTTGTCCACCACCTTGGTGTCGCCGGTGATGATTTGCACACCCGCCGCGCGGGCGGCGGCTTGCATGGAGGAGGTCACTTTCCACAACGTCTCCATGGGGAGCCCCTCCTCGATGATAAAAGCCGCGCTCAGGTAAAGCGGGCGCGCCCCGGCCATGGCCAGGTCGTTCACGGTGCCATGGACCGCCAGGGAGCCCACGTCCCCGCCCGGGAAAACCAGCGGCCGGACCACGAAGGAATCCGTGGTGAACGCCAGCCGTTGAGCGCCGATGGCGAATACGGTGGCGTCATGCTGGGCGTCCAACAGGTCGTTGGCAAAGGCGGGCACGATCATCTTGCCGATCAGATCGTGCATCAGTTTGCCGCCGCCCCCGTGAGCCATGAGCACCTGTGGGTAATCCTGGATGGGGAACGGGCAGGCCGGGGCGAAAGGGGTGACCACACTCATGTTGAAGCGACGGCGGACGGCTGGGGTTGGGGTTCGCGGCGATACCGGAAGTAGGCGGCGCAGGCGCCTTCCGAGGAAACCATGGTGGCCCCGAGCGGATGTTCCGGGGTGCAACGCTTGCCGAAGGCGGGACATTCGTTCGGCCGCAGTTTGCCTTGCAGGACCTGCCCGCTCTGGCACTCGGGAGATTCCTCCACCCGCAGGCCGGCCAACCCGAACTTCTGTTCCGCATCGTAGGCCTGGTAGGCCACCGACAGGCCCAGGCCGCTGCGGAGAATCTCGCCCACGCCGCGCCATTTGCGCGGCACCACCTGAAACACTTCCTTCAGGATCTGCTGGGCCGGCAAATTTCCCTCGCGCCGGACGGACCTCTGGTATTGGTTTTCCACCTCGGCCCGGCCGTCCTCCAACTGGCGCACGCACATCAAAATGCCGTGCAGGATGTCCAGGGGTTCGAAGCCGGTAACGACGATGGGCACGCGGTATCTGGCGCTGAGTGGAATATACTCCTCGTAGCCCATGATCGCGCACACATGGCCCGCCGCCAGAAACGCCTGCACCCGGGTCTCCGGTGCGCTCAGGATCGCCTCCATCGCCGGCGGAACCAGCACGTGCGAAACCAGCAGGGAAAAGTTCTTCAGCCCGCGGCGGTCCGCCTGGTAAACCGTCATGGCGGTCGCCGGGGCGGTCGTTTCGAAACCCACCGCAAAAAACACCACCTCGCGCGCGGGGTTTTGCTCCGCGATCTTCAAGGCATCCAGCGGCGAGTAAAGCATGCGGACATCGCCACCCGCGGCCTTGACCGCGAGCAAATCCCGCCGGTTCCCCGGCACTCGCAGCATGTCCCCAAACGAACAAAAGATAACGTCTTTGCGGCTCGCGATTTCGAGGGCTTTTTCGATCAATTCGAGCGAGGTTACGCACACCGGGCAGCCGGGGCCGTGGATCAGGGTGATTTTATCCGGGAGCAGCGTATCGATGCCGAACTTGATGATGGCATGGGTTTGCCCGCCGCACACCTCCATGAGGGTCCACGGTTTGGTGGTGATCCGGGCCAGTTCGCCAGCCAGTTGGCGGGCCTGCCCGGCGTTCCGGTATTCATCGATAAACTTCATAACCCGGGGGGCCCGGAAGGGCCGGCCGGCGCCGTTTCGCCGGGGTCATCCAGTTCGCTCAACTCTTGCATTTCCCGCAGATACCCGAAAATCTTGTTCGCCTCCTCCTCATCCACGCGGCTCAGGGCAAAACCCGCATGGACAATCACATAATCACCGACGTTAGCCTCGGGCACATACGCCAGGCTGGCCTCTTTGAGCACCCCGCCAAAATCGATCTTGCCGGTGCGGGTGATCGGGTCGTCGCCCGTGAGACTGGCGATCTTGCCTGGAATTGCCAAACACATTGCCAGGAGACTACACGGATAACCCCGGGGCGGCAATGCTGAGCCGAACCCGCGACCTCGCTATTTGGGAGGCTCCTGGTGGGAACCCCCGGATGCGCAGAGGGGCTGCACCTCCCCGCCACAGGGTTCACTTCTCGGGCGCCTTCTGGGCCAGGTCGGGCGGTGAATCCTTCAGCGTCAACGAGCGGAACTGTTTGAGCCGATGAAAGGTGATGTAGTTCGAATCATGGTAGTTTGCGCCAGCCCACGAGGTGCGTGACACGGCGATGAGGTCCTCCCCGTCGAACTGCCAATCCAGGTATTGAAAACCCACGCGCGAGCCGGCTTTGACGACCACCGACCCTGCCGCATGACTCAACAACCGATAGTGCTCCCGCCACTCCCGCAGGTCGGCCGAGGAGGTCAAGGCAATGACGTTGCGCTGGTGGTGCGGGCTGTGTTCCCAATCCCGGCCCGAGTGCAGGTTCGTGATTTTGTTCCCGAGGCTCCAGTAGCGGCGCGAGACCGGATCGTAGCGAATCGTGAACTTCGCTTCGCTGCCAATGAAGTGGATATAATTCCTGGCGGGATCAAACCGGGCCGCCCGTCCATCCGGAGAGATCTCAATCATGGCGGCCACCTCGAAACGCGGAATGCTCCGCGCCGCACCCGGAAGCTCCTGGCTCGCGCCAGTCGCCGCGTGAGATTCGACTCGCAGGACGTCCACCACGGCACCCGAAGGCGTGGCCACCGCATTGCCTTCCAGCCAGGAGGGAGTCCGGGTATTGAGCCATTCGCGCTCGCTCGCCAAGGCGTTGCTGCGCGTCCAGTTCGCCGCCACGAGGAGATCCGCATCGGTGGGCGCCGAAAGCATGAACGCCCGGAAGATGCGGGCGTTGCCCGCGGGCGCGAACTCCTCGAAGGCTCTCCAAATCCTCCCGCCCTGCACCAGCACCGGGGTGGGACCGCAATGAAACTTCCCGTCGGTGGCGAGCAGGCCCGATTTTGGATCCGCCGGGGTCGTCCATGTACGGCCGCCGTCAGGCGATCGGCGGATCTGGATGTGCCCCCGCTGGGTCGAGATGCCGATCATCCAAAGCGCGTCATGATGCGTGAAAAGGCTCGACCAATGCTGTCCGGTGAGTTCGGCTCGCTGCCCCCACGTGACGCCACGGTCGGCGGAGGCAGTCACAACCGTATGACCACGCACATTCCTGCCCCCAACGTCGTAGCTGGCCACGTAATCGCCGCCGGGCAGAATCACGATGCTCGGCGAGCCAAGGAACACGGCCCGGGAGTCGGGACTGGCGCCAACCACGACCCCGGGCACTTCGCCGAGGGAAATGGCCGCGGGCATGGTGAAGACCACCATCGCCACGCAGGCAGCCATCGGCAACCAAAGCCACTTTCTGATCATACCACATGATGAGCCTGACGCTCGAGGGGGGATACGTCAAGCGCCGCTTAGGAAATGCCGGGAGGGCTGGCCGGGGATTTCTGTTTGCTTTTGGCCCATGCCCGGAGCAGATGCTCCTGCCATTGGCCTATGAGCGACTCGGGAAGGCCGTGCCACTCATAAGTGCCAGTACCTGCCGGGCCTCCTCATGGGCCAGCACCGTGGGCACGCGAACCGGCCGCGTGGAGCGAACCGAATCAATGTTACCGGTTTTTGTATGCAGAACCTCCTGGTACACAAAAGATAAGGCATTAAAAGCCTGGTTCTGGGTTGAGCCGGGGATGGGGAATGACGGACTCGTAAGCTCCGTGGGGGTGTGAGACATTTTAGTCACCCAAACTGAATACCAGCCCTTTGCTTGTGTTTTTTTGCTTGTCGATTGTATCGCTATAGATACAATAGGCCCGTGAATGCTTCTCTTTCTCAACTCGAAAAACGCCGTGAGCAAATCCTCCAACAAATTCAGGCCATTGATCGCCTCCGTCGTGGCTCCTTAAGCCGCCAGTTCTTCAAAAAGCCTCGCGCCGACTCCAAAACCCAACAAGGGCCTTACTTTGTCCTGCAGGGTTACGTCCAGGGCCAGAAGTTCTCCGAGCGCGTCCCCGCCCAACTAGCCCAGCAGATCGAACCCTTGGTCGCCAACTACAAGCGCTTTGAGGAACTGGCCGAGGAGTTCGTCGCCGTCACCGACCAAATCACTCGCCTGAGCCAGGGCGCCCCCGAGGCAAAAAAAAACTCCAGACGGAGATCGGCCAAGAGCGCTTCCGGGAAGCCAACGCCTTCGTCCGACTAGTCCAAGCTCAGTGGCAAGCCCAAGGGGTGCGCAACCTCGAAGCGGTCGAAGTGGGCCTGCGCGAAGCGGTCTTCCGCGATTTGTGTGCCCTTCTGGAAGAGTTGCTCAACGACCCGGCGCTGCCGATCCCAGAGGATCACAGTCGGCCGGGGGAAAAATGCCACACCGGCCGCCCCAAGGAATTTCTGTCGCTCTTTGGCCCGGTGCCCCTGAAGCGCAACTATTATCATTCGCAGACCCAACAGGAGGGGCGGGCGCCGCTGGACCAGGCATTGGGTTTGCGGGCGGGCTACTCTCCTGGCGTGCTGCGGGTGCTCTGCCGCCTGGCCGCGCGCTTCCCCTTTGAGATCGCGGCCAGTGAGTTCAAGGCCTATTGCGGGCTGGAGGTCGAAGGTCGCCAAATCCAGCGCATCGCCCAGGAGATGGGGCCGCTGGTGCGCCAAGTCCAGCAGCAATTGCCGCCCTTCAAGCACGACTCGGGCTCGATCCCAGTCCTGTACGTCCCCGTCGATGGCACCGGCGTGTCCATGGTGCCCGAAGAACTCGAAGGCCGCGCTGGCAAACAGCCCGATGGCTCGGCCAAGACCCGGGAAGTCAAGCTGGGGGCCCTCTTTACCCAGACCACCACCGATGAGGAGGGCTTGCCGGTGCGCGATTTCCAGTCCACCAGCTATGTGGCCGGCTTTGAGGAAGCGGCCGATTTCATGGTGCGCGTGCGCCAGGAGGCCATCCGCCGCCGGATGGCCGCCGCCCTGCTGGTGGTGTTGCTGGGCGACGGCGCCGCCTGGATATGGGAGCAGGGCCGAAAGTGCTTCCCGATGGCCTTCCAGATTTTGGACCTCTATCACGCCCTGGAGCATCTCTGCGCCCTGACGAAACTGCTCCAAGCCCAGCCCGAAGCCGCCAAAGCCTTATGGCAAACTTGGCGTGAACAACTCCTGGCCGATGGGGTAGCTGAGGTGCTGCGCCAAGCTCGGGAACGGGCGGCCAAGCTCTCCGGTCAACCCGCCGAGTTGGCCACCGATGAAATCGGCTACTTCCACAATAACCAGAGCCGCATGCTCTATGGCACCTATCGTGCCCTGGGGTTCTTCTACGGTTCCGGAGTTGTGGAGGCCGGCTGTAAGACCGTTATCGGCGGACGTTGCAAGGGCTCCGGCATGCTCTGGTCCGAGCCGGGGGCCACCCATGTTTTGGATTTGCGCTGTAGCCTCTTTGGCAACCAATTCGATCAGGTTTGGGACCGGCTCAACCAAAGCAATTATCTGCGCCTCCGTATTCTCGATGGCGTCGAGAATACCCGCCAGGCTGCCTAATGGTGACTATTTTGTCGCGCCCCCGCTCCGTGGGGCCGTTCCTTCTTTTTCTTGCCACCCCTGGTCCATGGCGGCTAGTCTTAAGACATGCTCAGGGTAGTGGCAAGCAATTCCGCGTTTGTCGGCCAATACGCACATAGTCGGAAATCTTTCCGTCTAAACAAATAGTTAGGCTCATCACGCACGCATGAAGACCACCGACATCCTTGAGGAGCTTCGCCCGAGACTGAAGCACGACTGCAATCTCGCACTGCTCGACTTTCTTGCCGCATTCAAGGCCAGACGCAAAGTCACCATCGGCGGTCAGCAGTTCATGAGCTTTGTTGGCAGCAGTGACCGAGACACGATGTTCCTGCCGCTCGGCAAGCGCGGCGCTCACAATTCGCGTATTCGTTGCTCGGACGAGATGAGAGAGTTCTATTCCGCTTTCGATGGACTGCGCGAGCGCAAGCCGCCGACCACGGGCTATTTTGTTCCCTGCACCGAGTTTCGCAGGCTTGGCGACAAGCTTGAGGGCGCAGATTTTCCCGGAGTTCAGAAGTGTGCAGATTGTCCGATTGTTTTCGCGGCCACAAATGGCGACCAGATAGTTCAGACACCAGACGGCAAGTTCGCGTGGTGTGTCGTGGGCGAGGACAAGGTCAAGACCGTTGCAGCTACGTTCGCGAGTTTACTTGAGAGTTACGTGGCTTATCGTCGTGTCGGAGATGGCAGACCGTTTGATTCCTATGGACGATGAGCCTAACCCTGAAGGGTGTATTGCTGCGGAGCGCAGCGGAGCCAGCAAATACGCCTTAGTTCAACCAAGCGCATTCACTGGACGGCGCGGGGCGCGCGTGTTTACACTTCGGGCATCACAGACGCGCCGCCAGTGATGCGCGTCGTTAGTTGTGACATGAAGTTGCATTCGGTACTGCGTGGCGGGAGTGATCCTGACCAAGCCCTGCGTGTGTCCGCAGGTACTCCACGGGAGCATGCGTCTGGTCGGCTGTTCCCGAGGTCGGGGCTGCTGTCAGAGGTATGGAGCCTTCCCGGTAATGTAGCCAACCTGGCAGCCTCAAGCCGGGGGAGCGCTGGAATCGGAGGGATATGGTTAAACTTAAGCATACGCCACGATCAGGTGAATTTCATCCGTTACGCGGATGACTTCATAGTGACCGCCCGCACCCAAGAAACGCTGGAACAGATCGTTAAACCCGTTCTGGTGGCCTTCCTCGCCGAGCGAGGTCTGGAACTCTCAGAGCAAAAGACCACCCTGACCCACATAACAGCGGGGTTTAACTTCCTCGGTCAGAACGTGCGGAAATATCGGAACAAGCTGATCTTGCGGTGAGCCAGGCGGACGCACCCGAAGAAATCCTGCGGCTGGCTGAAGCAGAAATACTTCAGCTATCAGGGAAAGTTCGGGTTCTATGCGCACAAGCGCGGCACTACAGGCGAGAGCAGCGTGCTGCGTTTACATACTCCCCGCCGCACGGTGCTGGAACGCCACGTTAAGGTTCGAGGAGAGGCCAATCCCTACGACCCCGTTTACACCGCGTATTTTGAGCGGCGCCGCGGTTTTGCGTGGCGCACCTTGCCCCGGCAAAAGGACTGGTCAATTCGTCCGCGCAGGGGTATAAAGGGCTCAGGATGCTGACGTTGTTCCCCGTGATTGCCGGGATGCCCCGCTGGGGTGCGTCCTTAGAAAGGCTCGAGCCGTGTGAAGGGAAACTTTCACGCACGGTTCTTAAGAGGGCTCGGGCGCGTTAACCGTCTGCGCCTACCCGGTCTGCATCACATGGAGACGCTTGCAAATCTGAGTATCCTTTACGGCTTGGAAGTGGCTGCCCTTGTGGTGCTCCTCATTTCGGCGGTGTTCGCACGCTGGCTTGCTGCCGTGGTGCTCGGCGGATTGCTGGCCACAGGACTCATGGTGGCGCAGATTGCTTTGTGGGTGCTCATGGCTGGCGTCGGCTCGGCAACAAGCGGCAGCCAGCATGGCTACTCTATCTCTCTCGGCTTTGCCGTAGTATCCGTCATCGCTTTAGCTCTCTACTTTCCTTTGGCGATAGCCCGTCATAAAAAACTGAGGAGGGTCCATGCCGAAATCAGCTAACGAGGTCACTACAGCGGACGGCGGGTGGCGCGTTCTGTTTGCATTTGTTGCTCAATGGCCCGCCGCCGCTGTGACGTTCAGCGCGACGGCGATTGGCACGCCCGACCCGACTTACCAGTGGCGCTCGAACACCGTGAATATCAGTGGCGCGACGAGTTCGAGCTATACGATTACCAGTGTCCAAACGAACCACGCGGCGAACTACACCGTTGTCGCCAGCAACGCCTCCGGCTCGGTCACCAGCCAGGTGGCGGTTTTAACGGTGCTGACCAGTCAGGCGACCTTGAGCGGCCCGGTGGTCACGA
>JBBQYD010000102.1:0-12473 GCA_038209025.1 Verrucomicrobiota bacterium
TGGGCACCCATTTCAAGGGGGTGGCGGACGGCAAATCGATCGTCAATCTGAGAAGCCTTGGCATTGATTCCCGCACTGACGGCGTGTTGCTGGTCAATCACGCCAAGGACGAGGATAATTTCGGACTCTCGCAGGTGAACCCGGGTGATGGCACGTGGAATGTATTCATCCGGGACATCGGCCAGACCACTTACGCCAGCAATGAACAGGATCCGGTGGCTTTTGTATTCATACCGAGGACCAACACCGCCCTGATCTCCGGGCGCTTCAACGGGGACGGCAGCATCGCGATGTTCAGCGGCGCCAACCCCCAATTCACTGTCACCAATGTGGGCGAGGGAAGGTGGGGCTTGAGAATTCCAGCCCATTCGCCAACCAATGGGGTGCTGATCATTTCCCCGGAAGGCGGCGGCAATTACAACGGGGACAACATCGTCAGCTACCAGGCCTACCCGGACGGCACCGGCTGGGAGATTCAGTCGCGTGACACACCAGCCAATGGCCTGCAAACGCCTGTCGGGGCCAGCGGTCAGCCCGAGGCCGTCGCCTCCTTTGTTTTCATTCCCGCTCCCCCGCCCGGGGTTGTGGTTTCCCCCACACGCGGCCTGATCACCACCGGCAGCGGCGAAGCCGCAACGTTCAGCGTCGCGCTGGAGTCCCGGCCAGCCTCCCTGGTTTCGATCAGGCTGGCGTCGAGTGATCCCGCGAAAGGCACCGTCACCCCCTCGACCTTGTTTTTCGGGGCCAATGACTGGTATGCCCCGCAAACCGTGAAGGTCGCTGGACAAACCGGGGCGGCCTACGGCCCCTACACGGTGACTCTCGCTTCGGCCGTCAGCTCCGACGCGGGATACCGGGGGGTTGACCCGGACGATGTTTCAGTGCTTTCGCTGCCGGCGCGCGCGTCCTTGCTCTGGCCGACGAATACCGCCACCCAGGTCAACACTTCCCCGTGGCTCCAGGTTCAGGCCACCAACGTTTTCCCGGGGAGCCTGACCGTGAGGTTTTTCGGACGCCCGGCGCCAACGCTCTTTCCGGGACCTGATTTCGCGCTGGCGGTGCTTCCCGACGCGCAGATGTACACCGGCGAGTTGGGCGGCGGGAGGAAGGAGATGTTCATCGCCCAAACCGAATGGGCAATCACCAACCGGGTATCGCGGAATATTGCCTACGTGACCCAGCTCGGAGACATCTCAAATAACGGAGACAACCCCTCCTACATTTCACAGTGGTATAACGCGACCAACGCGATGTACCGGCTTGAAAACCCGGTGAGAACCCAGATCCCGGACGGCATGGCTTACGGCGTGGCGGTCGGCAACCATGAATTCTCACCCATCGGCAACGCCGCCAGCGGCACCACTTCCAACTACAATCGATACTTTGGCGTGTCGCGCTTCGCCGGGCGCGGATATTACGCCGGGCATTACGGGACGAACAATAACAATCACTATGATTTCTTCAGCGCCGGCGGGCTGAATTTCGTCGTGTTGTATTTCGAGTATAACACGGACCCGCCCGCACCGCTGCTGAACTGGGCCGACGATATTCTGCGCACCAACGCGAACCGCCGCGCGATCGTGGTGACCCACAACCTGGGCAATACCCAGACCCCCGTGGTTTGGAGCGCCCAGGCTCAGGCCATCTACAATGCCCTGAAGGACCGCCCGAACCTGTTCATGATGCTGGGCGGCCATGTGACGGGCCAGGGCCGGCGGGAGGACGTGTATGAAGGCCGAACCGTGCGGACCTTTGTACAGGATTATCAGGGCTGGACGAGCGGCGGCAACGGGTTCACGCGGATTTTCGATTTCTCGCCCAGCAACAACGTGGTGGTGGCCCAGACTTTTTCGCCGATCACCGGAGAATACCGGACAGACGAGGACAGCGAGTTCTATTTCACCTATGACATGCAACCGGCCGGCGCCGGCGCTCCGGGCCCGTTTTCGGCCCTGGCGACGAACATCGCCGTTTCCCCCGGGAACCTCACCGCCTGGCAATGGGCTGGGCTGCAGCCCAACCGAGCTTACGAGTGGTATGTCACCGTCACCGATCAGTCAGGCGCCACCGTTTCGAGCCCCGTTTGGCGGTTTACGACCGCCTTGACGAATACCCCGCCCACTGTGGTCCACCTGCAGCGCACGATTGAAGGTGATGCTCCGGTGAGTGGGACGTTGCTGGCCGGCGACGTAAATGGGGATGCGCTGACGTTTACGAATCAAGCCTTCCCACTTCACGGTCTCCTGCGAAGTTTCAATGGCGCCGACGGGACGTTCACCTATTGGCCGGCCCGCGGTTATCGCGGCTCCGATGCGTTCACCTTCAGCGTTCATGACGGCCAGGCCCGCTCTTCGATCGCCACCATGAACTTCAACGTCGTCGCTCCGCCTGACACCAACGGCAATGGGTTGCCGGACGCCTGGGAAGCGGCGTATGGCATCAGCTATCCCGGCCGCGACGACGATGGCGACGGCCAGCGCAACCTGGCCGAATATGCGGCCAATACGAATCCGACCAATGCGGCATCCTTGCTGCAAATCACCGGTGCGATGCGGCAGGCCAACGGGAATGTGGCCCTCCAGTGGTCGTCCGTGGGCGGCACCCGATACCGGGTGCTCTATTCGGATTTCACCGGCGGCGGCTTCACCGGGATTTTCACCGAATGGACGCGGGACGTGACCATCGAGATGGATGACAGTCCTTACGGAGCCGCGTCAATTCAGTCCTTCACCGATACCGCGGCAGCTACCAATTCAACCGGACGTTTGTACCAAATCAAAGTGGTTCCTTGAGGGCCACACCCCGGTGGCGAGACGTTGCCCGCGAGCGACGGGCCGGAGAAAGGATGCCTGCTCCCGGCCCTCACGCCGCTTCAAGGCTTCGCGTCGTTGGGATTGAATCGCGGGGCCGCGTTCTTCACGTGAGTGTTGAACCAGGCGATCATTTCGTACAGCACGTGTTCAATCGATTCCCGGGCCGCGTAGCCGTGCGCTTCATGAGGCAGGGTCACATAGCGAACCTTGCCCCCGGTGCCCTTGATAGCCTGAAACAGGCGCTGGCTCTGAATCGGGAAGGTGCCGTCGTTATCGTCCATTTCCCCGTGAATGAGCAGGATCGGATCGTTGATCCGCTGGGCGTGCGTGAATGGAGAGAGGCCGATGTAGGTGTCGGGCGCCTCCCAGAAAGTGCGGCGCTCGCCCTGGAAACCGAAGGGGGTGAGCGTGCGATTATAAGCGCCACTGCGAGCGATGCCTGCCCGGAACAGGTGCGAGTGTGCCAGCAGGTTGGCAGTCATAAACGCTCCGTAACTGTGGCCACCCACCCCGACACGTTCCGGGTCAGTGACCCCGAGGGACACCGCCTTGTCGATCGCCGCCCGGGCACTGGCCACGATCTGTTCCACGAACGTATCGTTCATGGTTTCAGGCGACCCGACAATGGGCATGGTGGCGCTATCCAGCACCGCATATCCCTGGGTGAGGAAGAACAGGTGAGAAGCCCCCGCCAGGGTAGTGAAACGGTTGGTGGAGCCGGATACCTGCCCCGCCGTGTCGGCGTCGTTATACTCCAGGGGATAGGCCCATACCAGGGTGGGCAGGCGCGTTCCCGGCTGGTAATCCGCCGGGAGATACAAGGTGAACGACAAGGGCACTCCATCCTCGCGCTGGTAAGTCACCAACTGGCGTTTGATCTTTCGAAGCTGCGGGGTAGGATCCGCAAACCGGGTCAGCTCCACGTATTGAGATTTCGGATCGCCTCCGCGAAGCCGGTAATTGGGCGGACTCGCCGGCGTCTCTTGTTGCGTAATGAATTGCACGCCCGGCGTGTCATTCACCAGGGCGACGACAAATTCATAACTGCCAGGCGGGCATTGAAACAGCCGCTCGGTGCTTAAGGCGTCGAGATCGAACCGGTCAAGAAACGGAAAATCTCCTCCGGCGGAAGCGCCCGGGCCACTCAGATAAATGGAATCACCGGTTTGCCACATTACCCGTTCGCCATTGGGTAAGGTTCGCATCAGCGGTTCACCGGGAGCCCGATAACGGTCGCGGACCGATCGGTCCCAAACCAGCCTCGCTGGCCCCGTCCCCTTCCCCAGCAGGAACGTCCGCGTCCACCGGCGGTTGCGGTCGTACTCGGAGACCAGGGCCACCCCGGCTTGCTCTCCCCAGGTGATGCCCGAAAAACGGTGCGCCAAGCGCAGGATTTCTCTCGGTTCGGATTTAAAGGGAGCCGCGAGACTCAGCAATGTGTCGCGGTGCAAAACTTTCCGCTTGGGATCGCCACCATCCAGCGCTTCGGTCCACACGAGCGTCGCCTTCTCGGTGGGTTGCCAGCGATACCCGCGCGGGCCGGTGGGCACCCCATCGATGGGCACTCCTTCCAGGGACGGCTGGCTGGCCAATTGATGCACGGGTTGAGCATCGCGGTCCCAGACCTCGACTTCCCGGGCAAATCCAGAAACCGTCAACAGCCGCGAAAACGGCCGTTTCAGTCGGGACACCAGGAAGTGTTCTGCGTCTGGGGACGGATCGAAGAGGGTGTAAAGGCCGGGCGCCCCCAGGCTGGTCACGTTGCCGGAGACCGAGTCGGCCAACGTCATCTGAACCGTGAAGTAATACTCAAACAAGTCATCATCGTGCGGCGTTTTCAGCAAATCCTGATGGGTACGGGCCGGGGCGGGTTTTTCAAAACTCTCCTGCACGTTAGGCCCCGCGGGAGCGGTTGGGAGTTCGGGTAGCGGGCCGCGCTGGCTGGGAATGGTCCGGCACAAAAGCCGGCGATTATCCGGCATCCATTGAAACCCGGAATTCCATGCGGCATTGAGCGAAATGCCCTTAACCTGGGTGGCTGCGCCGGAGGCAACCTCGGCCACCCAGAGCTCAACGTGTTCTGGCTGGTACCGGGCAAAGGCGAACCGGGTGCCATCCGCCGCCCAGACGGGCGCCCCGATCCTGACGCCATCGGGCAACCGTAATCGTCGCGGTTCGTGGTCGCCCAGCTTTTGAATGAGCAACCCGGTGTTTTGCGGGGTGCGTTGCGGCCCGTTATTCGCCGGGTCGATCCGGACACCCGCCAGCGGCAGCATCGGGCGGGCGAGTTCCTGGATCGTCGGATACCGCTCGCGCTCGACCAGTATCATGTGCTGCCGCGTGGGGCTGATGACCACTTCCGGGGTCACCGGTGCGTGCAGAATTTCCAGAATCTCATGGGGTGGTTTTTGATAGGGAGTCTGTGCCTTCATAGGACAAGCGGCAAGAATCAGGAGGAGGCAAAATCCTTGAACAATGCGGGATGTTGGAGCGAGCATGACGGAGCTATTCTGGACCACGATCCGCCCCGGAGCAAAAGCCAAATGCCGGAGAAGTGCCCAAGCACTGCCACAGAGCGGCTGACGCGCTGCCAAGCCAGGAACGCTTTATTCGCCCCAGACGGATTTGATGTGCTCATGGCCCCGCTGGACATCATCAGGAGTCAGGCTGGGGCTTAATTCCAGGACGCGCAGGTGGTTCGGCTGGAGGAAGGGCTTCAGGACGGCAAAATCGATAGTTCCGCTCCCGGGCGGGCAATGGTCGCGGCCGGGAAACTGCACGTCGTGAATGTGGAATCCTCCCAGACGGTCCTTGAGCGACTCCAGATGCATCTGATGGCGAATGAAGCCCAGGTTCTCTTTGATCTGCGCGTGGCCGGTGTCGTGCCAATAGACGAAATTGGGGCTGGGGATCTCCCGGAACATGAAATGAAAGTCGCTTTCCAGCGGGAGTTCTTCGACCGCTTGCCGGTTTTCCGCACCGAGCTTCAACCCGCGTTCTTCGGCTTCGGGCAAGAGCCGTTTGAGAGATTCTTTGACCCGCTCGAAGTAGGCTTCCTTGCGGCTCTCGCGCTTTTCATCGACTTCGAGGCAAAGTTTTTCGTATTTGGGGCTGCTCTGCTCACCGCGGGCCAACATGGCGAGGAGCTTCTCGTTATAATCTTTCATCTCGATGCTGCCAAGGTGCAGCACCACGAGGCCGGCCTTGACCCGGGAGGCGAACTCCATGGTTTTGCGGGTGTAACGCTCGGCCAATTCCCGCTCCCGCGGGAGCTCCGCGGAGAACTGGTAAAGATTCGGGGCGGCCCGGTTCACCCCCATGGGGAGGGGACAAAAATTGTGGAGGCTGGAGATTCTGATTTCGCCGGCATCGACCGCCTCCAAAATGCCGGGCATGAGGCTGATGCGCGTGCCGTGGCTCAACTCGGCGTATTCGAAACCGAGTTCGCGGATTTCGCGCAGCATGGCGCGCCCGTCATTGTGCCGGTGAGAATTCCAACAGGTGGATAGCGAGTACATGAATTGCTGGGCAAAGGAAAAAGGACCGGGCCGGCGCCATGCAGCGCAAGCCCGGGTGAAGTCGAAACCGGGCGCAGCCTTGCGGCTGCGCCCCGAAATCCATCAGGCGCGTTACAGATCCGCGTAACGAGCGGTGAGCATCGCTGAGAAACGGGCCGCTTTTTCCTTGCGGCGCCGGCGCTCGCTGGGCTTTTCAAAATGCCGATGGCTGCGCACGGTCTTGAGCGTGCCTTCACGGTCGATCTTCTTCTTCAACCGGCGCAAGGCCTTCTCAACCGACTCGCCTTTTTTTAACTTAATTTCAGTCAATCTGTATTCACTTCCTTCCTGGGGACCTCGGCCAGCCTCGGAAAACCAAGACTGCCGCTGCGGTCAGGACTGGATAGCCTAGATTTCCGCGCGAAAGAGTCAACCGCCAAAATTGGGGAAATTTGCGGAAAAGCGCCTCCGCATAACCCGGCATACCTGTTAGCTTGCTTTTGCCGATGCTATAATAGATAACAAGGCCATGGTTTTTCCGGTTAAGCCCTTTGTGCCCAGCGAGCCCGTCACTCTCAGCCCTGAACAGGTTGGGGAGCTGAATCAAAAGCTATCCACGATGCGGCACGACGTTAATGGCGCGCTGGCCGTCATCGTCGCCACCGTGGAACTGCTCCGGATGAAACCGCAGGAGGCTGGCCGCTTTCTTGCCTCATTGGGGGAACAACCTTCCAGGATTGAGGCCTGTGTCAAAACCTTTTCCGCCGACTTCGAAAAAACCTTGGGCATCCGCCGACCAGCCACGCTCCCGCCCACCAACAGCCACGGTTTTCAGCATCAGCACCCGGCTTAGACTGCCGTTTTGCACCGCCCGGGATTCCCGTATTTAGCCTGTGGGCAGGTCTTTGGAGGAGAACTTCTCTTTTGGGACTGACGTCCGGCCCCATACCGGCTATCTTTGCGGGCATGGAACAACCTGACCAGTTGCGGGAACTATTCCGGATGCAGAAAGCACTGAACGAGCGCATCGGCGTGCAGACCGATGGGATGTCGGAGCAGGACAAAACGAAGTGGCTGCTCAACTACACCCGGGCGATGTCCCAGGAGCTGGCGGAACTTACGGACAGCGTACCCTGGAAGTGGTGGGCCAAATATCAGAAGTTTGACGAGCAGAACGCGAGGGTGGAGGTGGTGGACCTGTTCCATTTTCTGATCAGCATGGCCCAGGTGCTGGGCATGAGCGCCGATGACGTTTTTAATGCCTACCTGCGCAAGAATGCGGTGAATTTCCAGCGGCAGGAATCCGGGTATAAAGTGAAGGACGAACACGACTCCCGGCATATTTAGCGGGGTTGCGGAATGTTCGCCCCCCCCTGCCATTACCGTCACCCCAAATCATGAAACGAATCAGCCCCCGAAAACCCGGTGAAAGAGTGGCCCCGGTGCCGCCACGCTGGCGGAAGGAAGTGGCCAGCGTGCTGATCACTCAGGAGCAGATTGCCCGGCGGGTGCGGGCGCTCGCCAGAGACGTCCAGCGCGATTTCATGGGCAAGGAAACCGTGGTGGTCTCCCTCCTCAGTGGCACGGTCATGTTCCTGGCGGATCTCATCAGGAACCTCTCGCTGCCGCTGCGCCTGGATTTCATGGGCGTCTCCAGCTATGGCAGCGGCACGGAATCCGGGGAACTGGTATTTACCAAGGAATTGCGGCTGGACGTGCGCGGACGCGATGTGCTCCTGGTTGATGATATTCTGGACACCGGCAAAACGCTCACCCGGGTGCTGGCCAGGCTGCGTCCACTCAAACCGCGCGTGATCAAGACCTGTGTGCTGCTGAACAAGCCCGCCCGGCGGACCGAGAGCATCGAAGCTGATTACGTGGGCTTTGACATCCCGGATTATTTTGTGATCGGTTACGGCCTGGACTTTGCCGAACGCTACCGGAACCTGCCGTTCGTGGGCGTGCTCCGCCCGGAGCTATACCGTGAACCGGCCGTGGAAAAGACCGTGAAGGCTTGAGTCATCCGCTGGTCGAAGGCGGAGGTTCCCGTCCGGCCTGGCCTTTTTTAAGCTGCCCGCATGCCAGCAGCGCGTCGGTAATTTCCGGCTGAAGCCGCTCCGGGGCGGTGGCCGCAAACGATCGAAGCACCTTTTCCGCCCGAGCCGAGCCGAGCTTTCCAATCGCGGCAACCGCCGCCTCCGCGACCCGCAAATCTCCGTCCCGGAGCAGTTTGGTGAAGGTGCGCAGCTGTCCCTTTTCTCGTTTATGGGCCAGGCTGTTAATGATCCCCGCCTTTTCCACCCCGGAGGTCCTGGGCAACGCGCCGGCAAGAATGCTCACCGCCGCTGCGGAGGGAATACCTTCCAAAGCGTTTCGCGCGGCATGCGAATAGACCGGATCGAGCAAACATCGCCCCAGCAGAGGCATCGCCGCCTCGCCCCCGGCAAGGACCAGTTTTCCCAATAAGAACAACCGTGCGGCGCTGCCCTGGTTCCGCCCCCAAGCATCGAGCAAGCGGCGCTCCATCCGCCGGGCGTCACGGGCATTCCCACTGGCCCGGGCCACCGCGTCATCAATGGGCATCAGCGCCCCGCGCGGCGAACCAACCTCATACGTGTTGAGCGCTTCAAAGGCCTGGTTCAGCGCGCGGCTCAAGGCATCGGGAATCTGGGCGGAGGTTGTCATAACTGTTCGAATCACCGGGGTTCAGCGGGAAACCGCAAAACCGTGCGGTTAAAGAAATCGACCGATTGGCGGATTTCCGGAACCGACTCCAGCCAGTTCCAGGAATACTCGATGCCAAACATGGTGGGTTTCAGACCCAGTCGCCGGACCTCACGGATCACGGCTTCGGTCTGGCCCACGCCGGTGCCCCACGGGACATCGTGCGCTTCCGCGCCGGCCGCGTGAAGGTCGTGCATTTGGAGGGTAATCAATCTCTTGCCCAGGGTCCGCACGCCTTTCACGGGATCAATCCCGGCGCGGATCCAATACCCCAGGTCCGCCCCGGCGCCGAGGCGCTGACTGCGGCCCTCGCAGGCCCGCAGCACGGCTTCCGGACTCCAGTAGTTGGGTGACGCTTTCCGGTCGTGGTTGTGCAGCGCCACTTGGATGCCATATTCCTCGGCCAGTATTTCCACCGTATCCAGCGCTTCCAGCCGCGGCTCGGAAAGGAACGTCTCAATGCCCATCTTGCGACCAAATTCGAAAATCTTGCGGCAGGCGGACGGGTCGCCTGGCAGGTCCTGTATATAGTACGTCAGCAGCCGCAGCCCGGCTGATTCGAGCTTCAGCCGCACCCGTTCCAGCTCGGCATCAGAAAGCCCCGGGTCGAAGTTCTTTGGCAGGTCGGCGCTGACGCGCTGGAAACTCAAGCCGCCGATGTAAGGCAGGCCCAGGGCGGCGGTCTTCTCAATCGCTTCAAAGAAATTGAATTTTTGGAACGTGTAAGCTTCAACACCCAGACGCCAGCCGAGCGTTTCCTGGGCGCGCACGGCCGGCGTGAGCTTGCCGCTGGGGGTCGTCGGCGCCGGCAAATCGCCCAGGGCAAACTGAATGGCTCCCAGGTAAAACTGGAGCATCAGTGGATCGTAAAAGACGGAGGGGTGGTGGGCGATGGTGGAATAAAAGACGCGGCCCCGTCCGTAATTGCGTATCCACGCCAGGGCGTAGTCGTTGTCAGCCCGGGCGGTGGCTCCACGATCCGCACCGCCCGCCTTCAGGTCGGTTTTCTCGGTATCAATGGAAAGCAGGATCCGGAGGCGGTCGCGGGAATACGGCTCATGCACGCGGAAGAACTCGTCCCGATACTCGAACCCGCCCGGCGGCAGCGAGCCGGTCAGCGGGTGGCCGGCATCCTCCACTTTGAGCCACACCCGTTCGTTGTTGTCCCGGTGATTCGCGCCGCGCGCCCCGATCATAAAGCCGAACTCCGGCCAATCTTCATGCGCTCCCGGCCAGCGGGTGAACGCCACGGTGGTCCCATGGAACCCCAGCAGACCGCCGCCGCCACTGACGAATTCCTGGAGGTTGCGCCGGAGGTCCGCGTTCGTGAAGCAATTGCCCACCGTGTTATTGAAGCAGACCGCATCGAATCGGCGCAGGCTTTCCCGGCTGAACACCCCGGGATCGTCGCTCACCTCGGTTTGGAACGTGCCGGTCTTCTGACCCATCCGCTGGAAGGCTTCGTTGGCGTAGGTAATGGAGGGATGTCCGCCATAGCCCGCATTGAGCGTGAACATGAGCAGCCGGCGCGGCCGGGCGGGCTGCGCGGGTGCCCTCCCGGGGAGCGCTTTCTCGATCCGCTCCAGGTCCGCGGGGTCTTTGACAAAAGTCTCCGCCCGGGCTGAGGTTAACGAGGCCCCCGCCATCATTAGCGCGATGGCGCACAGGCTGGGCAGATTTCTTTTTTTGAGCAGGTTGATGTTCATTCAAATTCTCCAGGGCGCACGGCAGGCGCGTGACAAAAGCCGGTTGGCCCCCTCGTCATTCACAAACAACTCCCCGTCAGGGTCCCACTTGAGGCTGCGACCGAGCACGGACGCAATGTTTGCCAGGTGGCCGACCGTGGCGGCCCGCTGCCCGATTTCCTCGTCCGCGCTGGGCGGCTGGCGAGAGCGCAGGCATTCCAGCCAGTTGGCGTGATGCGTGTTGGACCCAATGTTGACCTCGGGCGCGCGCTTAAGTGGGATCTCCTCGAACAGGGACTCCGGGTCGCCTTCCAGGCGTCCCCCGCCGGACATGGTGGTCAGCCAGCCACGCTCACCAAGGAACAGGCCCCCGAACAAGCCCGCCAGCCTGGCCGATGCGGGCACCGCCCGGTAAACCTCTTTGACAACGTTCCAATTCTCCACCAGGTGCAGCAGCGTGCCGTCGGCGTATCGCATCGTCAGGGTGGGGAATTGACCACCGGAGGGATGCATCACCTCCACCGGGCCGGTGCGCTCACACCCGAGCGCGTATTGGATCACATCCACCGCGTGCGACATAAACCAGGTTGAGGAAGTCACGCCAAAGGCATCGGAGAAAGACCAGGGCACCACCCCGGGCGAGGGATTGCTGTGGTACAGCCGGTGGTACGGCCGCCAGGGCGCCGGCCCCACCCATAGGTCCCAGTCCAAACCTTCCGGCACCGGCTCTTCGGGCAAGGCAAAGTCCAGCCCCACGCAGGATTTGCCGCATTTTGACCAATCCAGAGTCCCGGGCTGCAACTCCACCCGCTTATTCATGAATGAGTGGAGCGGCGCGTAGTTTGTGAACACCGCCTTGATTCGGCCCAACCCGCCTTTGCGAATGAAATCGCATACCTGGCGAATCGCGGGAATGGAGCGATACTGCGTCCCCGTTTGGAAAACCCTCCGGTGGCGCTGCACGGCGGACGCCAGCGCGCGTCCCTCCTGAATCGTCATCGATACCGGCTTTTCGCAATAGACATCCTTGCCCGCTTTGACCGCATCGACGGTCTGGAGCGCGTGCCAATGATCTGGCGTAACAATGACCACCGCATCGATATCCGGCCGGGCCAGCAACTCCCGATAATCGCGGCAGGCACGGCATCCATGGTATGTGCCGGAAGGTTTGTGAACGGCGTAAATATCCTCGACGGTCTGCCGGCCCTCCTCACGCCGGGCCTGGTCCACGTCGCATACCGCAACCAGCTGAAAAGCCGGATCGTAAGCCAGACGGTGCAGATGGCCGCCCCCCATGGCGCCTTTGCCGATGAGGCCCACATTGATCCGGTTGCTGGGCGCAACGGCCCCATTCGCGGCCCGGGCCAGGCCGAACGGAACCGAGAGCGCGCCCACGGCCATGAGTGAGCGCAGGATGAATGCGCGACGGCTGAAACCGGGGGCGGCAAGTGGTGGGTTCATCGAGTGCCTGCCAAGTAACATACCGCTCCGGGTGACGTCAAGAAATTGCTCCACCCCACACCACGACGCGTCGTGTCCCGCAGATGATTCCTTGGAACCTGTTTGAAGAACCCGTCATTCCTGGCCCTTACGCCCGGGCGATCCCTTTTGTTGAGTCGAGGATTGGCACGGTGGCGTGAAGGACGGGCGGGCCACCCCGGTTTTTCTCTCGGCAACACCCACTGTCGCGCTGCTGAGCGTGGCGGTGTTTGCGGACCCCGCCCCACCCAGGCCGAACATCGTTTTTATTCTGG
>JBBQYD010000103.1:0-12417 GCA_038209025.1 Verrucomicrobiota bacterium
AAGCCTTCACTCCTGCCGCTGAAGCACGATTGAGGCGCGCAAGCAGCTCCGGATAAAGAACCTCCCGAACCAGGGTTGTCTTGCCGGAGCCGCTCACTCCGGTCACACACACAAACTGACCTAGCGGCAAACGAAAGCTCAGGTTCTTCAGGTTTCGAAACCGCACATCCCGCAGGTTTAGGTGCGGGTTGCCGGTTTTGAAAGGGACCGCCGCTTCGTGGCACGCGACTTCCTCCCCCAGGAGCGTCCGGCTTCCGTATCCAGATGGTTTCTCAGCGATGCGGACGGTCGCCGCAGCGCTGGCACGCGGCGCAGCGTACGCCCTGCCGCTCAGGTATTTTCCGGTCAGTGACGTTTTGGATTTGAGTATCTCGCGATAGGTGCCCTGGAACACGATCTCTCCGCCGGTTGACCCATGGCCAGGACCCAGGTCGATGATCTGGTCCGCGGCGCGCATTACGCCGGCCTCGTGTTCGACCACCACCACGGTGTTGCCGCCATCGCGGAGCTTTTGCAGGATGCCGACCAGCCGGGCAGTGTCGCGCGGGTGGAGCCCCACGCTCGGTTCATCAAGCACGAAAAGCGTATTCACCAATCGGCTGCCCAGGCAGGTGGTCAGGTTTACGCGTTCGGTTTCGCCGCCGGACAACGAGCGGGTGGGCCGGTCCAGGGTCAAGTAGCCGAGTCCGATTTCGTTCAGGTAACCAAGCCGGGCGGTCACCTCCTCCAGGACCAACCGCATTGGATCGCGGCTTTCCCGGCGATGCCGGGCGACGAGGGAATTCAAGAAAGCGCACGCGTCCCTGATGGGTAGTTGATAAAAGTCCGAAAGAGTCAAAGCGCGCTCAGTTGTTTCGCCGGGGCGGTGCCACCGGGCAACATACAGCAAAGATTGGGGCTGAAAGCGCCGTCCCGCGCAATCCGGACAAACGCTGTAGGCGCGATACCGGGAAAGCAGCACCCGCACATGCATCTTATAGGATTTGGATTCGAGCCAGCGAAAGTAGCCTTTCACGCCGTACCACGCGCGCGGCCACTCGTGATCCGCGTCCTTGCCGTAATCGGTTTCGCCTTCAACCACCAACGTCTGCCACTTTTCGGCCAGCCGGTCGAAAGGCACGTTCACGGGAATTTCAAGCCGCCGGCACATCCGCATTAAATCGTCCTGGCATTCGGCCGATTGCCCGGACAGCCATGGTTTGACGACGCCTTGGGCCAGCGTGCGCGAGCGATCGGGGATCGCCAGGCTGTAATCAATGCGGATGATGCGGCCGAAACCTTTGCATGCCGGACATGCCCCAACCGGGTGGTTGAAACTAAACAGGGCAGGGGATGGCTCCGGGTATTCGATGTTGCAGGAGGCGCAGTGCAGGCGGTTCGAAAAGTGACGCTGCTCCTTAACCGCACCGCCCGCATCAAACGGCACTGCCATCAGGAGCCCTTTGCCGAAATGGTAAGCGTGTTCGCATGCTTCGATGAATCGCGCCCGCACCGCGGAGCCCAGTCGGACCCGGTCCTGGACCACCGTAATCCGCCCCGCTGCTCGCAGCGCTGCCTGCGCCTGGCCGGCTTCTTCGAGCCGCAAGACCCGGCCGTCCACCAGCAATCGCTGGTAACCTTGCCGGCCAATAAGTTGCAGCGATTCTTCCAATGAGAGCTTTTCGGACAGTGGAATGGTGAAAGCGATGAGGCAATCGCTCGTCGCCCCGAATGACCGTTGAGCCTCCTCCCAAATGGACTGCGGGGAGTCCTTCCGCACGCGTTGTCCGCATTGCCGGCATTGGAGTTCCGCGATCCGCGTCCAGAGCGTTTTCATGTAATCGCAGACCTCGGTCATGGTCCCCACCGTTGAGCGCGTGGATCGCACCGCGTTCCGCTGCTCGATCGCGATGGCTGGAGGAATGCCTTCGATGCTGTCCACCTGGGGCTTGTCCATGCGGTCGAGGAACTGGCGGGCGTACGGCGAGAACGTTTCCACGTAACGACGCTGGCCTTCGGCAAACAGCGTATCAAAAGCCAGCGAGCTTTTGCCCGAGCCGCTCAAGCCGGTGATGACCACCAGGCGGTTCAGCGGCAGGTCCAGGTCAAAATTCTTTAAATTGTTATGACGCACGCCCCGCAGGCGTATCTCGGATTTAGCAGACGACTTCGACATGGCAGCGGCAAAAACTAGCAGCCCAGGCCGCATCCCACATCAGGCGCGGCCTGAGCTGTCACCCATTATATCACAGGTTTACCTGAATACGACGGGATATTAACCCCGGGGCGGGGCACTCTCTTCGTGACAGCCAGAGCCGAGGCTGGTTAGCTTGAAGGCATGTCGCAAACGAAAATGACTTTAGGCCACTCGCCCGATCCGGATGATGCATTTATGTTTTACGGACTGGCGAAGAACCTGATTCCGTCAGGGGGCTACGTTTTTGAGCATATTCTGCAGGACATTCAGACCTTGAACGAGCGGGCGACGCGCGGAGAACTGGACATTTCCGCCATCAGTATCCACGCCTATGCGTACGTGAGCGGCCAATACGCCTTGCTGCCGAGCGGTGCGAGCATGGGGGATGGCTACGGGCCGATGCTGGTGGCCCGGGAACCATTCGGCCGGGAGCAGGTTCTGAAGAAGCGCATCGCGGTGCCGGGCACCATGACGAGCGCGTTTCTGGCGCTGCAACTCTGGCTGGGCCGGCCGGCCCGGGAACTCGATTACATCGTGGTCCCCTTTGACCAGATTTTTCACGCCGTTCATTCCGGCAAGGCCGAGGTGGGGCTGATTATCCACGAGGGGCAACTCACCTATCGCAATGAAGGGTTGGAGGTGTGCGCGGACCTGGGGGTCTGGTGGGGCAGTGAGAATGAGGGACTGCCGCTGCCGCTCGGGGGGAACGTGATTCACAAGCGACACGCTCCGGAGGTACGGAAAGAGATTTCCGAGATCCTTGCCGCCAGCATCCGGTTCAGCTTGGAGCATCGGCCGGAGGCGGTGCAGCACGCCCTGCAATATGCGCGGGACATGGGGCGTGACCTCGCCGACCAATTTGTGGGAATGTATGTGAACCACTGGACGCTGGATTACGGTGAGCAAGGCCGTGAATCCATTCGCCGGTTTTTGGGTCGGGCGTTCGAGCAAGGCCTGCTGCCGCACCGCCAGGACCTCGAGTTCGTGGTCTGAGCGCGGGATGGATCAGGAACTCGCGCTGGTGTAGCGCGCCAGCGAGGCACGCCAGCCCCATTCCGAGAGCGCGAAGCACACCAGGCTAAGCGCCAGCATGAGCAGGGGCAGGGCTCCTGAATCAAGCTTGCCCGTGAGCAGGCGCACCGGCACGTTCGAAACCAGCAGCATGGGCACGGCGAACGTGAACACGATCCTGAAGGCGCCGCGAAACGCTTCGTCGGGCATGCGCGCAATTTGGAACAGGTTGTAATACCCCCAGACAATTCCCTGCGCGCGAACGGTCCAGAAGCTGATGGACGCCAGGAGAAACATGAGTGAATAATGGATCAGCACGCCGGCGATGCACAGCCCGAGAAAGCTGAGGATTTGAACAGGCGAAGGGCTCAAATTCAGGCGGTAACCCGCATAGACCATCACGCCAACAGATGACAGCGCATTTACAAAAGCTCCCAAATCAACCTGTCGCAGCGACGTAACGAATCTCGAATTAACCGGCAGCATCAGGAGGAAGTCCAGCTTTCCATTGCGCACCAACTCCGAGAGGTTGGTGCAGTTGATGAGGAAGAAAGCCTGGAATATCTGCTGAATGAAATGGCTGGCGCCGATCAGGAGCACGACCTGCCATTGCGTCCAGGAACCGATGGTTTTCGTGTGCAGGTAGAGCACGCCGATAAAACTTAGCTGGAGTCCGAACCAAAGCAGTTCCACCACGATCCACAGCAGGAAATTGGATTTGAAGTTCATTTCCCGGGTGACCGAGTTCTTCCACAGCGCGCAGTAAATGGCGAAATAACGCCGGAGCCGGCCGGCGAGCGTGGTCGGCGGCGGCCTGAACGGTGGTGGATTGGTGGAAATCATTGCCGTGACTCATCCTCCCGCGGCGGCGTATTTGCGGATGCCGCGGTTCCAGGCGAACCGTGCCGCTCCGAACGCGGCGATTACCCAAAAGGTCTGAATGACCAGGCCCTTGGCCAGTTCCATTCCGGCCACCTTCCCCATGTAAACGCTTGCGGGAAAGTAAAGTTGATAGGGAAAGGGAGTGTAGAACAGTACGTCTCGCAATCCCGGTGGCAGGATATCGAGGGGAAACAAATGGCCGCTGGCAATGTACTCGAAGGCAAAGAGGATGAAAATGAAGGTGGACACCTCCAGGACCCAAAAGGCCAGCATGGCCATGGCATACGACATAAAAAACTGGAGCATAGCCGTTAACAGAACGGAAATACCAAACCAGAGGAAGGTGGCCGCTTCTGCGGGAATGACGACGTTGGAACGATAGAACCAGATGAACACGGCCACTGGGATGACAGCGACGGCCAGGTAGCTCAGCCGTCCCGCAAGAAACAGGAACATGCGGTATTTGAGATAATCGATGGGTTTCAACAAGAACTGGCTGATATTGCCGTCCTTGATGTCCGCGGCAATCTGCCAGTCGTCCTCGTTCACCGCGGTGAGGGCGTCGATCACGGCAACGAGCAGATAGTACGAGATCATCTCGGAATGAGAATAAGGGCCCACCATGCCGCTTTCCTTGCCTTCATAAATGGTGCGCCAGACCGAGAGGATGGCGAAGAGTGGAATGAAGCCAAAGAGCGTTCTGGCCAGGAAATTGAAGCGGTATGTCAGGTTGTTCTGCATGCCGATCTTCAAAACGTGCCAGTATTTTCTCATTCCGTTCGAGGTAAGCTACCTTGCCCGGCTGGATTTTAAAGGGTTTTTGCGCTGGGGAGCAACCGGGCTGGAACGGATCCTCGTCATGGGGGAAACACCCGATTCCTTTGCTTTCGCACATTTATTTCACTGGCTCGTAATTCTGAGTGATAGCAAATGAGAAACGAGAGCCACCAACCTGACCTGCACCAGGTCCGCTGAGGATGAGCAGACTGCCGGAGGTGACCAGTGCCAGTTGTGAAAGCCGCTACGACGATGTTCAGCGGTTGCAATGCAATCTACGCGCGTTGCGCCACAGTAATCGGGCCTTGATCCGCGCAACAGATGAACCGGACTACCTGCGTGAGGTCTGCGGAATCATTGTGGAGGACTGCGGGTATTCCATGGTTTGGGTGGGTTGTGCGCTGCGGGATCCGGGGAAGACCGTCAAGCCCGTGGCTTGGGCCGGGTTTGAAGCAGGTTACCTGGAAAAGCTGGAAGTCACCTGGGCAGATACTGAGCGGGGCCGCGGCCCGGCGGGCACCGCGATTCGCACGGGCCGTCCGGTGGTGAGCCATGACGTCTTGACGGACCCGCAGTTTGCGCCGTGGCGCGAGGAAGCGGCCCGGCGAGGTTACACCTCGGCGATCAGCCTGCCTCTTTTTTCAGAAGCTGCGGTGATCGGGGTGATTAATATATACGCGGAGCGGCCGAACGCGTTTTCGGAAGAAACCGTGCCGGTGCTGCGGGATCTCGCGGAGGACGTGGGATATGGAATTGGCACGCTGCGGTTGCGCAAGGCTCACGACCTCGCCCAGGCTCAGGTGGAGAGTCTGGCAAGATTTTTCAAACGATTGGGGGACAATTCCCCGGATGTCATCGTCCGGTTGGACCTGAAGCTGCGCCACGTTTATGTAAACCCGGCCATTGAAAAAGTGACCGGGATACGTCCCGAGCGCTATCTGGGCAAGACCAATGAGGAATTAGGCATGCCGGGGGAGTTTTGCGCGCTCTGGAACCACCACTTCCAGCAAGTCCTGAGGCAGGGCCAGTCCGGCCGTTTCCAGTTCTGCTTCCACGCCATAGACGGGTGCGAGCATTGCTTCGACATGATGCTCGTGCCCGAATTCGACCCGGCAGGCCAGGTCCAAAGCGGGCTTGGCATCGCGCGGGACATTACCGAGCAACTGGACGCCCAGAAGGCGGTTAGGGAGAGCGAGAGCAAGTTCCGCCACATTTTTGACGCCGCGAACGAAGGCATCTGGCTGCTGGATGCGGAGGCGAGAGTCACCCTGGTGAACGGGAAAATGGCGCAATTGCTTGGCTATGCTCCGGAAGAAATACGCGGGCGCCGCAAGACAGATTTCGTGCCGCAGGCTGATTTGCCCGCCGTGGAAGCGCTGCTGGCCCGCCGCCGCGCGGGAATTAGCGAGGAGGCGGACATGCGTTTTCGACGCAAAAACGGGGAGGTGGTCTGGGCCTTGATGTCCGGGCGCGCCTTGCTGGATGACGCGGGAAAGTTCATCGGTATCCTCGATATGATCACCGATATCACGGCAAGGAAACGGGCGGAGGATGCTCTTCGGGAAAGCGAAGAGCGTTTTCGGCTGATGGCCGATGGCACCCCCGTCTTGATCTGGGTTCACGATCAGGCAGGGCGTCTCCAGTTTGTCAACCTGGCCTATTGTGAGTTTTTCGGAGTCACCATCGAACAGGTGCGGGACAAGGCCTGGCAGCCGTTGGTTCACCCCGATGATTTGCCTGGCTACGCCCGGGGTTTTACCGAATGCCATCGCGAGCGCAGGGCCTTCCAGGCCCAGGCTCGGATGCGGCGCAACGATGGCCAATGGCGCTGGATTGAATCAAACGCGGTTCCGCGGTGGTCCTCGGGGGGTGAGTTCCTGGGCCTGGCGGGCAGCAGCACGGACATCACCGAGCGCAAAGCATTTCAGGCTGAACTGGAGCGGTTGGTGGCCGAACGCACCGCGGCCTTGCAGGAAATGACCGATCAACTCAACGGTTTTGTCCAAACCCTGGCGCATGACTTCCGGGCGCCGTTGCGCACCCAGACCGGCCTCGCCCAGTTGCTGCTCAGCGAGCATGGGCACAAACTGGGTGAAGGCACGCATCTGGCCGAATCCCTGGCACGGTCCGCGGAACGGCAGATGAGCCTGATCCAGGACTTGATGGCCCACGTCAACCTGAGCCGCGCCGATTTGCCTTTGCAACCAGTCTCCATGGCCGCCGTCCTCGACGAGGTGCGGGCGGACCTGGCGCTTGAATTTCAGCGGACCCAAGCGCTGCTTAAAGTTGTGGGACTGGACCGGTTTTCGGTGATTGCCAACCGCGCCACCCTGCACCTCGTGCTGCAGAACTTTCTGACCAATGCCTTGAAATTCATCCCGGAGGGCACGCCCCCGGCCATAACGGTGCGCGCGGAATTGCGGAAACATGAAACCGTTCCAGGTTCGGCCTCACCGAAGCGGGACGCCGATCCGGCCACGAGCGAGACTGGGGAGATGGTTCGCCTATGGGTTGAGGATAACGGCTTGGGCATACGGACTGAGGATCTAAGCAGTGTCTTTGGCTGGTTTCAGCGATTTCATCCAAGTATTCCCGGCTCGGGACTCGGCCTTGCGCTTGTTAAGAAAGCCGCCGAGCGCATGGGCGGCGGCGTTGGCGTGGAATCCACTCCTGGTCACGGCAGCCGGTTTTGGCTGGACCTGAGGCTGGCGGGCTTGGTCCTTGAAGGTTGATCACCAGCGGTTCGCGGCGATCTGACGCACGCAGCGCAGGCGTCATGGGCTGGAGCGGTTGCGCGAGTTCAGGCTTCATTATCGTCCTTCTTGAGTCTCACCTGACACCTTCTTTCGATCGAACCTGAATCACCGGTCTGCCGCATTTGGCGCGCCGGGACTTTACTCGATCCACCAGGGGATGGTAGGTTCCGGAGCACCAACGCACCTTTGCCTATGATTAATGTGGATGGATTAACGAAGCTTTACGGTGATTTTGTGGCCGTGCAAGAGCTGACGTTTGGGGTCCAGCCAGGTGAAGTCTTGGGGTTGGTGGGACCTAATGGCGCGGGCAAGACGACCACTCTGCGCTGCCTGGCCGGCATCATTCCTCCCAGTCGCGGCAGGATTTCCGTTGCCGGGCACGATTTGCTGGGCCAACCCCTCGCCGCCAAAAAGGAATTGGCGTTCTGCATGGACGAACCGCGATTGTTTGAGTATCTCACAGTGGAACAGCACCTGAACTTCACCGCGCGATTATACCAGGTGAAAGACTTTCGTCCGCTGGCCGATCAGTTGCTCGATGAATTGGAATTGTCGCCCAAAAGACACGCGCTGCCCGGTGAGCTTTCGCGGGGAATGAAGCAGAAATTGGTCATTGCCTGCGGGTTGCTGCACTCGCCCAAGGTGATTTTTTTTGATGAGCCGCTGACTGGGTTGGACCCGCTGGGGATCCGGAGGATGAAGGATTCCATCTTGAAACGCGCCAGGGACGGGGCCGCCATCATCATTAGCTCCCATCTGCTTCACCTGGTGGAGGAGATCTGCTCCCATATCCTCATTCTAAAAAACGGGCGTCTGGTTGCGTCCGGCACGATGGACGAAATCACCCGGCGTTTTTCCAGTGAAACGGGTGGAACGGACCTCGAAGAGGTGTTTTTCCGGGCCACGAGCGACGCTGCTCCCGAGCCGGGGCCGAGGGCATGACTGCGCCCCTGGTATATTTGTTCTGGCACACCTGGAGGAACCGGCTTACCAGCCGGTTGAAGCGTCTGCGCGAGCCCAAATACCTGGTGGGTGGCATCGTTGGCGGGCTATACTTCTATTTTTATTTCTTTCGTCATTTTCTGGGGAGCGGCCCCCGGGGCCGGCCCGGCCTGGGGCCGGAGGTTGGATTTGCGATGGACATTGAAGGATTTGGCGCGCTGGCCATGCTGATCATCGTGGCTGGTTCCTGGTTTCTACCCCACAGCCGCGCGGCCCTGACCTTTTCCGAAGCGGAGATCGCCTTTCTTTTTCCGGCGCCAGTCACCCGCCGGACCCTGATCCATTTCAAACTTTTTCGGGTGCAGTTTAGGATCCTCTTCAGCACGTTTATTCTGACCCTCGTGACCCGGCGGTTCGGAGGTTTTGCCTTCACGCATGCGGTGGGCTGGTGGCTGATATTATCCACGCTGGATTTGCATTTCCTGGGGTGTTCGTTTGCGCGGACCCGCCTGCTTGATCGTGGGGTAACAAACTGGAGGAGGCGTCTGCTGGTGCTGGGTTTGCTCGGTATGGTCGTGGGCGGGACCGCCGTTTGGGGGTGGCGGTCATTGCCGGTGGGGGAATTGGCATCCGGTTCGGGAGTTGAGCCTTACGCGCGCTATCTGCAATCCTGGATGGCGGTGCCTCCCTTGAATGGTGTGCTGCTTCCGTTTCGGTGGATGGCGCGCCCCTTCCTGACTGAGAGTGCGGGTGCGTTTTTTTGGGCACTGGGGCCTGCCGTGTTGATCCTGCTGCTGCATTACACCTGGGTGGTCAGGTCGAACGTAGCCTTTGAGGAGGCTTCCCTGGAAGCTTCGCGCAAGCTCGCCGAACGAGTGGCCGCCGTGAAATCGGGTAAACTTCACGTGATGGGAGGCAAAGCAAAACGCCGCTCCTCGCTGTTTGAACTCGCTTCCACCGGACCGCTGCCGACCGCATTTTTTTGGAAGAACCTGATCAGTGCCGGGCAGGGCTTCAGTCCGAGGATTTGGATTGTGATTATAGCGGTGACCGTGGGGGTGAGCGCCGGTATCGGACGGAGCGGGCTCGGTTCCGGGTGGTTGTCCTTCGCGGCTGTCTTATGCGGCATTCTTGGCGGGTGGTCTGTGTTGATGGGGCCTCAACTCATGCGGCAGGACTTGCGGCAGGACCTGCCGCTGATGGATGTGCTCAAGCTTTACCCCGTGCCGGGGTGGCAGGTGGTCTTAGGTGAGTTGTTGGCCCCGTTGGCGATCATCACGGTCTTTCAGTACGTGATGGTGGCGGTGCTGTGCGGCGTGCTCCCGGCCACGGGCGCCACGCGGGGTTGGGCGGTGAGCCTGCCGGCTGTGGCGCTCGCCACCGCGTTGGTTTTGCCGTTCCTCAACCTGCTCATGCTGCAGATTTTGAATGGCGCCGTGCTCCTTTTCCCGGCCTGGTTCCAATCCGGCAGGGAAGCGCCGCAAGGCATTGAGGCCACCGGGCAGCGGATCCTCTTCCTGCTGGGGCAGATGCTGGCGCTGGCGGTCGGGTTGGTCCCGGCGGCGATCGTCTTTGCCGCCTTGTTCTTCATCGTCCGTTTGACGGGCATGGCCTCGCTGGCCGTGGTCGCCGGTGGCTGCGGAGCGGCGCTGGCATTGGCCGGCGAAGCCGCACTGGGCGTGTTTCTGCTCGGCAAAATGTACGACCGCTTCGACCTGGCAGCGGAACTGCCGGCCGGGGGGTGACCCGGTTCGATTGACGGCGGGCGCTCTGGTTTCTGTTGGTTACATATTGATGTTGCGGGCAGGCTCAGGTATTTTTCTGGCATGACGTTGACAGAAAAGATTCTCGCGCGTGCCTCCGGAAAAGCCCGGGTTCAGGCTGGTGAGAACGTTTGGGTAAGCGCGGACATCCTCATGACCCACGATGTGTGCGGCCCGGGAACCATCGGTGTGTTCAAGCGCGAGTTTGGGAAAACCGCCAAGGTTTGGGACCGCAACCGCATTGTCATCATCCCGGATCATTACATCTTCACGTCGGACTCCAAGAGCAACCGCAACGTGGATATCCTCCGGGAGTTCGTGAAGGAGCAGGAGATCCCATATTTTTACGACGTCATTGATGACCCGGACGGCAAATGGGTATTCAACGCAGCCAAGGGCATGCTCCAGAAGCAATATGGGTCCAGGTATGCCGGCGTATGCCATACCGCGCTTCCCCAAAAGGGCCACACGCGCCCGGGAGAGGTTTTGTTTGGCACCGATTCGCACACCTGCATGGCCGGGGCCTTCAACCAGTTTGCCACCGGGATCGGCAACACCGATGCCGGATTCGTCATGGGCACGGGAAAACTCTTGATCAAAACACCTGAAACCATGCATTTCCGGCTCGAAGGCGCTTTGCAGCCCGGGGTTATGGCCAAGGATATCATCCTGCACTGCATTGGCGAAATCGGCTTTGACGGCGCGACCTACCGGGCGATGCAATTTGATGGGCCCGGCGCCTCCAGCCTGAGCATGGATGATCGCATGACCGTGGCCAACATGGCCATCGAAGCCGGTGGGAAAAACGGCATTTTTGAATTCGACGCGCAAACCAAGGCATTTGTGGACTATCGGTGCAAGTTGAACGGCACCAAAACAACCTACGAACCGGTGGAACGTGATGATGATGAGAAGTTTGTGTCCGAAATGGTGGTGGACTTGTCCCGGCTCGAACCCACTGTGGCGTGCCATCCGGACCCCGGGCAACGAAAACTGGCCAAAGAGTTGGCAGGCATCAAGTTGGACCGCGCGTACATCGGGTCATGCACCGGCGGCAAGACTAGTGATTTTCTGGAGTTCGCCCGGATGCTTCGCGGGAAACATGTGAAGATCGACACTTTCGGAGTGCCTGCCACCCCGGAGATTGTTCATGACCTCCAGACCGCACGCTGGGGCAACCAGACAGTCTGGGACATTCTGGTCGATGCCGGGGTGCAAATGACCGAGAACGCCGGGTGCGCGGCTTGCCTGGGTGGGCCGGTGGACACTTTTGGGCGCATGAATGCTCCGTTGAAATGCATCAGTGCGACCAACCGGAATTTTCCCGGCCGCATGGGGCACAAGGAATCGCAGGTCTTCCTGGCATCTCCAGCAACGGTGGCCGCCAGCGCCCTCACCGGACGGATCACCGATCCGCGCGAATATCTGCCCAGCTAAAGCGGTGTCGCAATGGACCGCGAAGCGTGGGATAATTACGTCGAGAAAGCCATTCTCGGACTGGTGCTCGGGATACTGGTCCTGGGGCCCATATGCTTTGGGGCCGTCCATCCCATTCCCTTTGCCGGCATCCAGGCGTTGACCGGAGTGGTGTTGCTGCTGTGGGCGATCCGGCTGTGGCTGGATCCAAAGGCCCGGCTGCTTTTCCCCCCGGTTTGCTGGGGGGTGCTCGCCTTTGTCATTTACGCTGGGGGGCGGTATTTCACTGCAGATATTGAGTATGTGGCGCGACAGGAGTTTCTGCGGGTATTGGTGTATGCCTTCCTGTTTTTCGCGGTTTTGAACAATCTGCACCGTCAGGAGCACACGCGGACCACCGCCTATGCCATGGTGGGCCTGGCGATGTGCGTGGCGGGTGTGGCGGTTTATCAATTTGCCACTAATTCGAGCCGGGTCTGGCACCTGGTGTCCCCTTACACCCATCGGGGATTGGGCACGTACATCAACCCGAACCACTTGGGCGGATTTCTGGAACTTATCCTGCCGCTCGGCCTGGCGCACGCGCTGCTGGCTCGGGCCAAGGCCCTGCCGCGAGTGCTCTTTGCCTATGCGTCGCTAGTCATCATGGCGGGCATCGCGGTAAGCGTCTCCCGCGGAGCCTGGATCAGCACGT
>JBBQYD010000104.1:0-12377 GCA_038209025.1 Verrucomicrobiota bacterium
CGGACGTTTTACAGCTTATAGTAAAACGATGGACAACAACCGTCCTGCAACTCTGAGAAAAGCTTGGGCTGGCGCGATACGCCGCCTCGCGCATGCGGCACGGGAAACGGCAGAACTATCTCCCTTTGATTGGTCTGCCACAGTAAATCTGCGCCACCATCAGTAGCAATAGCCGGGCTTGACTGACAGTCATCTCACACATTAGTAATAACAGTAAGAGCTTCAGGTACCATGAAAAAAACCATTCTCATTATCCTTGCCAGTCTCGGCCTCAGTATAGGGGCCTCAGCCGCGAGTATTATCACCCAGTGGAACTTCAACAGCAATCCCGCGGACACATCCACCAGCACGGGAACACTGATTCCATCAGTGGGCAGTGGCTCCGTTGCCACAGTTGGAACTGTGGTGACCACCCACAACCCGGGCAGCCCGTCCGATCTCAGCACTGATAACACGTCATGGCGCACTGCGACCTACCCTCCTCAGGGAACGGGTAACAAAACCTGCGGGGTCCAGTTCAATTTCAGCACTGCGGGCTATGAAAACATCACGCTGAGCTGGGATCAGGCAAACAGCGTCACCGCGAATAAGTACTATCGTGTGCAATACAGCATCGATGCCGGCGCGACGTGGATCGATAAGGACGTGGTCATCAACAATACCCTGTTAGCTTCCTGGATTACCCCTATTGCGACCATCAGCTTTGCTGGGATACCCGGGGCCAGTCAAAATCCAAACTTTGCCGTACGAATCGTCAGCGAGCTGGAGAGCACGGCGGTCGGCGGCCTGGCTGAGTACGTGGCCGTCAACGGCGGCGTTTACAGCTCAACCGCCTTTCTTCGTCTGGACATGGTCACCTTCAGTGGGGACGTCGCGATTGGAGGAGAGGTGAACATCCTTTCAGAACCCACCAGCCAGGTGGTCGCGGTCGGTCAGCCCTTTAGTTTCCAGGTGATCGCCGGAGGTGGCCCGAGCGTGATCACCTACCAATGGCGAACCAACAGCGTCGCGATACCTAACGCCACCAATTCTGTTTATGCCATCGCGGCCGCTCAATTTGCCCATGCCGGTCCCTACGAGGTCGTAGTCGCAAATGCGGTCAATTCCAAGACGAGCGCGGTCGCCACCTTGACGGTTCGCACTCCTCTAGGCCTGGCCTGGACGGGTCTAAGCGGCCCGTTCTGGGATACGACCACTCCGAGCTGGGAAAACACCACTCCTGCGGCCGCTGTGGCTTACGCGGGGGGGGGACCATGTTCTGTTTGATAGCCGTGGGGTCGGGGCGCCCTGGGTCAGTTTGATGGAATCCTTGACTCCCAGCTCGGTCACCGTCGATGCCGATTTTGATTATACTTTGCGTTCAGATGGAGCCGGAAAGCTTGCGGGCACCACCGGTCTCACCAAACGAGGTGTCGGCAGTTTGATTCTGAACACCGACAATACCTACTCTGGACCGACGGTGATTCAGACGGGGACGCTGCAAGTGGGCGCTGCGGAAGATCACGGCTCGATGGGCTCCGGCCCCATCACCAACCACAGTGCGATCGTCTTCAATCGTGCTGACAATATTGTTATTCCCAATGCCATCACCAGCAGTGGAGGGATTACGAACCTGGGCAAAGGCGTCATCCTGTCAGGAGCAAACACCTACAGCGGGCCGATCGCTGTGCAATCAGGCACCCTGACGTTGTCCGGCAACCAGGCAGTGAATTCGCCTGATGTATTTATCCTCCCGTTGGCCGCGGGCATCACTCCCGCAACCAGATTAGCGCTTGCGGATGGGGCTGTAGTTAGCTCCGGCACCACGATTCATATGTCCGGGACCACGCCAGTGGGTGATTTGCGCGTCCAACTCGCGGGCAGCGGCGGCACCGCTACTATTAATGGGCCTATCGTTCTGGACGGAACCTGGGTGAACAACATCTATGCGGACGAGTCCGCACAGTTCGTTATCAATGGCAATATCTCCGGCGCCCCGGGCTTCAGCGGATTGGTCATGTTCCGCGGCAATGTCGGTTCCGGAATCATCAACGGAACGATAAACCTCCCGGGGATTGCGGTGGAAAAGACAGACTCGGGCACCTGGACCATCAATTCCACTGGCAATGATTGGGCGTCAACCGGGATCGCGGTGGGCACCCTGCGCATCGGTGCCCACAACGCACTGCCTGCGAGCTTGGCTCTAAAAATGGGCCAAGCTGGTTTCAGATCTACGTTGGACCTCGCCGGTTTCAACCAACAGATTGCAACTCTCGCAGAAGTCGAAGGCACCAAAATCATCACCAATAGCAGTGTTGTTTCCGACTCGACCTTGACTGTAAGTGGTGGAACCTTCGGCGGCGTTATTGCCGACGGGCTCTCAAAGAAGATGTCGTTGACCCTGGATGGGACGGCGTTCACCCTGACCGGCAACAACACCTACAGCGGCGAAACGACCGTGAAAGCCGGCACTCTGTCGCTTTCCGGAGCGGGATCCTTCCCGAACAGCGCCGCTATCAACCTGGCCGGAGGCGCGCTCGATGTGTCCGCCCGAAGTGATGCCACCCTGACCTTGCAGGCTGCTCAAACGCTGAAAGGAAACGGAACGCTCCCTATTACTGGAAACCTTATAAACAACGGCACCGCCGAGCTGAAGGTCAATAAATCCGCCGGCGCCATCAACCACGATACGGTCACCGTCACTGGCCAGGTTACTTATGGCGGGACGCTGAAGCTCGTCCTCAGTGGCCAGGGCCTGACGCCAACCGATATCATCCCGATCTTCAGTGCAGGGGCTTATGCTGTCGGCAGTGCCTTTGCCGCCATCGAGCCGGCAGTCCCTGCTCCTGGCTTGACCTGGGACACCAGCACACTCGCCACTGATGGCATCCTGAGGATCGCGGGGACCGTATCGCTCACGTTCAGCTCGACAATTCTGTCCCCGTCGCGCACCGAAATCATTTCCGGCGGGTCCGGTGGTCCTGCTAATGGCACGTTCTCGGTCCTGACCTCTACCAATGTCGCGGCTCCCGTGGCAACCTGGACCATGGTTCAAACAGGCTCATTTGACGCAAGCGGGTATTTCAACGTCACCAACGCGATTACCCCGGGTATGCCGCAGCGCTTCTTCAGGCTGCAGGTTCCGTGAGGCCTTGGTGGTTCACTTCATAAATGCGCTGGCGGCTTTGTCCATCATGCCGCCAGCGTGGGCTCTTGCTGGTGACGACACAGTTTTTCCAACCAGTCATTGAGGTCGCGGCGAGTAAAGCGCCACTCGAAGGTTGTCCACAATCTGCACGAAACCGAGCACTCGCAGGGATAGGACGGCACTCAAATTATCGCCAAAATGTCAGATCAAGGGCGCGCCCCGGCCCGGTGCGCGTGCGGATCACACAACTTCTGCCCGAGCGCCTGGACGCAGAGTGAGCTCGCGAGGCACCTATTTGGCTCTGCTGGAAGACTCATCACGTTGAAGACGGCGTGTGATTACGCGCCTCTCAACCCGGTGCGAGCAGGCCTGCTTCGTAAAGGAAGACCGCGACTATTGGCCTACCGCTGGAACTGCTTGGGCGGGTATCTTGCCGCGCCGGAGCATCGGCCCGGTTGACTGCGTGTGGACCGCTTGTTAGGCGAACATGCATTCGGCAAAACTCGGCGGCGGGGTGCCAGGAATTTGAGCGGCACATGGAGGCCCGCCGTTAACAGCCGGCGCCATGCTGTTTCTTAACGGTTGTTCTGACCTCAAGCATGGGAGGAGCGACCTGGAGGTTGGTTGGAAGCAGGCGGCGTTTACGACTTCATTGGCTTGGGTGAGAGGTTTGAAATGCGCGCCGAGGATGCCTGCGGTTCGGCGGAGGGTTTCAGATATGCCACCACGGCTTCTGTGCGGGAGCGGACGTGCAGTTTCTCGAAGATATTCGCCAGATGGGCTTTTACGGTGAAAGGGCTGAGCTCAAGCTTGGTCGCGATTTCTTTGTTGGAGAACCCTTTGGCCAGGTAACCCAAAATCTCACGCTCACGCGCCGTCAGTTCCGATTCACCGGCTTCAGCACTGGGCGGTTTCTGGAACGCCTCCACAATCCTGCGTGCAATGGTGCTGGTCATGGGCGCGCCGCCCTGGCGGATGTCGCGAATGGCATTGATGATATCCGTCATCGACGAACGTTTGAGCAAGTATCCGCTCGCGCCGGCGCGCAATGCATTGAAGATGGTTTCCGTGTCCTGATACACGGTAAGGGCGATGATCTGGAGGTGCGGCCGCTCTTTCCTCAACTGGGCGGTGCATTCCACGCCGCTGATGCCTGGCATGCTAATGTCCATCAACACCACGTCGGGGTTTTGTTCGGGAACGGTGATCAAGGCGGCCTCGCCGCTGCTGCAGATGCCCACGCAGGTGAACCCGGGCGTGCGAGTCAGCCAGCGCTCGAGATTGCGGCCGAACGTGGCGCTGTCATCCACGACCAGGACACGAATCGGCGCGCCGGCGGTTGCCTTGTGAGTCATAGGTGGATCATCCGATCGGTCGAGTGTGGCGGCCATTTTTTTGGGCGGTGTTCAGCCCTCCTCATTTTGGCATGTTTGAAGAACATCTCCATAGGCCGAATGGGCTAGCCGACCTTCGCCTCGGCGAGCGGCAGGTGAAAAGTCACACGAACTCCGCCCGTGGGGGCGTGGCCAATTTCATAGCGTCCGCCGAGGTTTTCGAGGCGCGCTCGCATGTTATGCAATCCTTCCGCCTGCGCTGTTTGGACGTTCGCCGGCAACCCGCGGCCATTGTCGGCTACCGTAATACGCAGTTCGCCACCCTTCAGCGCAAACTCGGTGCTCACTTCGGAGCCGGCGGAGTGTTTCACCGCGTTGTTCAAGGCCTCCTTGTAAGCGAGAAACAAACTGTGTCGCTGTTCCGCGGTCAGTGGCAGCGGAGGAACGTGTTCGGGGATGTCAAAGCGGCAGCTCATGGGCGCGCTGCGCAAGAACTGTTCGGCGTAGTGGCAAAAATAAGCTGTCACTGCCGAGAGATTGTCATTTTTGGGATTTACCGCCCAGACGATCTCGTCCATGGACGTGATCAGTCCGCGCGCCCGGACGCGAATTTCCTGAAAGTAGGTTTTGGCTTCGGTGTCGGTCACTGTCTCCTGAGCCAGCGCGCTCGTGCTGTCAATCTCCGTCAGGCCCGAGCCCAGGTCATCGTGCAGGTCCTGCGCAATGCGTCGGCGCTCCCGCTCCACCAATCGGGCGCGATCGAGTGCTTGAACGCGTCGAGCGTGGCGGCGGCGGAAAGTGATCACAATCCCCGCGCCGAGACCGGCGGTGGCTCCGAGCCAGCACAGCGGCGCAAACCACCAGTTCTGCCAGAAAAACGGCTGGACCGTAAGCTGCAACGTGGCGCCTGCTTCATTCCATATGCCGTGGTTGTCGGCGGCTTTGACTTGGAATGAGTAATGCCCCGGAGGAACGTGCGTATAGGAAATCGAGCGCCGCTCTCCCGTATCCACCCATTCACGGTCAAAACCCGGCAACCGAACCTTGAAGCGAATGCCTTCCGGCGCGGAAAAACTGAACGCCGTATAATGAATCTCGATTTGGGTTTTGCCCGGCGGCACGATTAGGTGAAGGGGCGCTGCGGAGGGTGTTCCCGCTGCGGCACTCCGGTTCAGGAGAGACATGGGCTCCCGATCCGCCCACGCGGCTTCGATGCGCACCCGCGGCGGCTCACGAGTGAAATGAATTACCCCCGGATTGACCACGGCCACGCCATCCCCTGTGGGGAAAGCAAGCCGGCCATCCCCCAACCGGCAACTGGAAGGCTGATTACCGCCGGACATGTCCAGTGATGCCAACCCGTCGCTCGGGCCAAGCAGAAAAACCCTGACCGTCCGCAGTTCGCCGGCGGCGCAGCGGTCCAGTTCGGCCTTGGAGACGCGAAACACGCCGCCATAGCTCGCTACCCAGAGATTACCTGCCCCGTCATCCTGAAGGGAGCAGATGAAATTACTCGGCAATCCGTTTGCGGTCGTGAGATTCACAAAGGAGCCCGCTCGCCCGCGCGTCAGGCCGCCGCCCCCCGGGGTTCCAATCCAGAGATCACCGTTGGCATCGGCCAGCAGGCTCCAGACATTGTTGTAAGGCAGTCCTTCCCGGGTGCGGAATTGGGTGAACCTGCCTCCCGCGTAGCGCGCCACGCCACCACCACGCAGCCCTAGCCAGAAATCCCCGTTGGGGGATTCCGCAATGGCCCGCACGTCCGGGCGTTCGAGGTCCTGGCCGGTGCGCGACCAGCGGCCATCCGGGTGCCGCAGGACCACCCCACTGTCAGTGCCGGCCCACAAGGTGCCGTCGCGCGCTTCGTGCAACGCATATACCATCGCCGGCATTTGCACCGTGGCGTTGGCATCAACGAATCTATCGCCGTCCAGGTATCTAAGCCCTCCCTGCGTGCCAACCCAAAGCCTGCCCGAGTGATCCTTGAGGATTGCGCGAATGTCCTGAGTCGGTCCGGCTTCCGTATCCCAGTAACGCCGAAATCTCTTCCCGTCATAGAAATAAACCCCCGCTCCCAGGGTGCCGACCCACAAGCCCCCATTCGGATCGGGCCATACCGTCCCCACAGCGCGTCCCTGCCAGCGGTCTGACGAGCACAGCAGCTTCAACACAGGCGGGCGCAATTGCGTCAACCCTGCTCCGGTCGCGAGCCAAAGCGTGCGTTCGCTGTCTTCCAGTGAGCCGGTGACCCAGTTGTGGGGCAGCCCGTTCTCGCGATGGAGATGCACCGTCTCTCCCTTTTCAGGAATCAGGAAGACTCCTTCGTCAATCGTTCCCACCAGCAGGCCGGCCGCAACCGTTTCGCGCATCTTCACAGCGCTAGGCGTATGCCAGGGTTGCAGTTCGCGGTCCTCGACAAATGCGCCCTTTTCCCAGCGTTTGACCAGGCTGCCAGTGCGAACCCAAATCCCCCCGCGTCGTGCGGGAGCGATGTTGAGAAATCCCGGCTGAATTGGCGGCACGGCGGCATTCGTGAGTTCAGCCCCGCTCTCGATTCGCACCACGCGCCCGGAGCTCCCGCGGCGGGCCGCCCAGACCTGGCGGTCCCGATCCATGGCCAATTCAGAGTAGCCAATCCCGGCCGGGCTGCCGAGCGTCTGAACCGACACGCCATTGCTAATAACGCAAATAACCCCCCGCCGGCTCAAGGCGAGAATTGTACCCCGGCTCGGTTCGACGAACTGCTCGACCGGCGCCGGCGGCCATCGGCCAAGGGTCGTTACCGCATGGAATCCCGTTCCATCGTGCCAGGTGACCTCGCCGGTGTCCCCTCCGATCCAAAGCCGGCCACTCTCGTCCTCAAACAAGGCATGGACCTGGCTGTTTCGGAGTTCCGGCGTGTCCCGGTCACGGAACACGTGAAAACGCACGCCATCAAAGCGTGCCAGCCCGTTGAAGGTGGCGATCCACAAATAGCCGTCGCGGGTTTGGATGATGTCCCGCAGCTGCTCGGTTGGAAGCCCATCGGAACTGCGGAACGTCTTGATGGTGAATGCGGGCGACTCCTCCTCTAACACCGGCAGCACAGCGTTAGTTTCTGTTGCGCGTGCTGGCGTAATGCCTCCAAAACCGCAGAGCAGGAGGACCAAAACAGCTATGTGCCAGCGCAGCATCAGAGCACAAGTTTGGCGGAATCAGTTGTCCGAGCCAAGTCGCGATTCGGCTGGAGGCCCCCCAAAGCATCACCTACTAAGGCATACCCTTGCTTCGCCGGGGCTGCCTTTCCCCGGATTCCGGAGGTCATCTCACCTGCGCAGCGCTGAGTACGGGCGGGCGCGCGAAAAGCAAATTCCTATCAGTTGGTCCATTGAAATAGGCTCGCTTGTCCGAATCGCCGTGTTACACCGTGCCTGCGGATGAATGCACGACAACTATTATTGGCGGTTCTGCTCGCGGTCACTTCAAGTGGCAACCTCTTGGCCGGTACCAACCTTTCCGGCAGTTGGGAGGGGGCGCTGGATGCCGGCGCAGCAAAGCTTCGCGTGGTTTTCCATCTCACCGACATCTCCGGACAACTCGCGGGCACCATGGACAGTCCGGATCAGGGTGCCCGCGGCATCCCGGTGGGCAAAAGCTCTCTGACCAATCAAAACGTGCGGCTGGAGGTGGCGGCGGTTGGGGGATTCTTTGAGGGTGTTATCAGTTCCAATGCCAGCCAGGTGGTTGGCGCCTGGTCGCAGGCCGGGATGAAGTTCCCGCTTACCCTGGTCCGCACCTCGCCTGACGCCGGCGCTCCACCCAGGGATTTCCCATGGGAGAAATTCGCCCGCGAGTTCGTCGATCAATTGGTCAGGCAGGACTTCGAGAATGCCACGGCCCGGTTCGACCGCGCGATGAAAAGCGCCGCGCCTCCCGCGAAGTTGAAAGAGGTCTGGGCTGGGCAACTCAAAATCTGGGGTGCGGTTAAGACAATCCGGGGCAGCCGCACCGAAACTTTTGCGCCGTACCATTTTGTTTTTGTCTCCTGCGAATTTGAACGGCAGCCGGCGGATATCAAAGTCGTCCTGGATGCCGAAGGCCGGATCGCCGGCATGTTCTTTGTGTCCACGCAGGAAGGATCGGCGAAATACCAGGCTCCGTCCTACGAGAAGAGCGGCACGTTCATTGAGAAGGAGGTGACGATTGGCACGGGCGAGTGGCGGTTGCCGGGCACGCTTGCTCTGCCAAAAGCGGGCGGAAAACACCGCTCGGTAGTTCTGGTTCATGGCTCAGGTTCCACTTCCGGGGACCGCGACGAAACGATTGGTCCAAACAAGCCCTTGCGGGATTTGGCGGCCGGATTGGCTTCGCGGGGGGTGGCGGTGCTGCGTTACGAAAAACGAACAAAACACCACGCGGCGAAGCTGGCGGCGGTGCGGCGCTTCACCGTTGAAGAGGAAACCATCGAGGATGCTCTGCAAGCCGTTGCCCTGCTGCGGCGAACGGAATCGATCGAGGCAGGCCAGGTGTATGTGCTGGGCCACAGTCTGGGCGGGTACCTGGCGCCTCGCATGGCCAAAGAGGGTTCTGGAATCGCAGGCTTGATCATCATGGCCGGTGCCGCGCGCCCGCTCGAAGACCTCATGCTTGAGCAAGTTGAGTTTCAGCGGGGGTTGCAGCCTCAGGCCGGGGGCTCGGGCGTCACGTTGGATGCGATCTCCAAACAGGTGAGATTGATCAAGACCCTCTCACCCACCAATGTGCCGGCGGAGCTCATCCTGGGCGCGCCAGCCGCTTATTGGTTGGACTTGCAGGGATATGATCCGGTCAAGTGCCTTCGCGACCTGCCAATGCCCGCGCTCATTTTGCAGGGGAGCAAGGACTGCCAGGTCAGCGCCAGGCACGATCTGGGGCGTTGGCGGGAATTCCTGGCGGACAGAGGGAACGTTCGTTTCAAGGAGTATCCCGGGCTGAACCATCTCTTTATACCGGTGGCAGGCCAGAGCACCGGCGCTGAGTATGCCATTCCCGGGAACGTGGCCGCGGTGGTTATTGAGGATATTGCCGCCTTTGTGCTGCGCGACTGAACGCGCCGGCACCGGGCCGTCACCCAGGGCGTTGCTTAACCTGTCAGAGCGTGTTTGAGTGCGCCGTGGAAAGGCGCACTCAAACAGGTTTTCAGGCCGGTTGAACCAGGTTGGCGATCGCCACCGCATTGAGCAGGGCCTTGGGGACGAATCCAGACACCTCCACGTATTCGGGCAGCTTCGTCCCATCCGCGGAACGTTCAGAACAGTGGTCGTTATCCCCCCACGGGCCGAGACCATCCAGGGTGGGAAGCGCGTCCCAAATCAGGTTGCCGTCGCTCAGGCCACCGCGCTCCTGCCAGCCCAGGGGAACCTCCAATTGGCCGGCGGCTTGTTCCCAACATCGGTATAAACCATCGGTCGCCGGATTCCGGGGCCAGGGCCGGCTTTCGGTCAGAATCTCAACGCCGATCTGGCAGGGGAATCCGTCCATGAGACTGCGCACGTCACCGGGTCCGGCCAGCGCCAGCAACGCCTTCCTGGCGTCGTTGTAGTCCGCGGGAGAGAACGCGCGAAACTCGCCTTCAGCCGAGGCTTCATGCGGCACGCGGTTGAGGCCCACCCCTCCCCGAATGGTTCCCACGTTGAACGTGATGTTGCGCGAATAATCTGTCAGGGCTGCGACACTCTTCAAGGTCAGCCCCAACTGCACGATCGCGTTGGCTCCCTGCCTGGGCTTGCCGCCCGCGTGCGCGGCGCGTCCGCTCACGCTCACGCGCCACGTGGCTCTTCCCTTGCGCGCCACGACCATGAGCGGGCGGTTGTCTTCCCGTCCTTCCGATTCGAAGACCAACGCCGCCAGGGTGTGACTGGCCATGCGCGCCCGGCACACCTCGCCAAAGTCTGGAGAGTAGCGTTCTTCGGAGGAGTTCAGAAACAACTTCCAGGTGACGCCCTCGAACACCTCCGGGGCATGCATCCGCAGAGTCTGGAGCACCAACCACATCATCACCGTGCCGCCCTTTATATCCTGGGTGCCGGGGCCGTAGATGCGGTCGCCCTCCCGGAGCCAGCGAAAGTTGTTGCGGACTTCTTCCTCCGGTGGGAACACCGTATCCAGGTGGGAGACGAACGCGATGGATTTGGTTGAGTTGCCCGGGCGGGTGAGCACCAGGTGCATGCCGAACTCCGGGTTGGTGGAAGGCACCTGCTCGGCCGTGAAACCCAGCGGCGCAAAACGTTCGGCGGTGAAACGAGCCAGTCGGTTCACCCCGGCCGGGTTCAAGGTGTAACTGTTGATCTCCACCATCTGACGTAACAGTTCCCAGGCCTCGGGCATTTTGCTTTCGAGAAACGTTTTCACCGCCGGATTCGTATGCATCGCGTTCAGGGTGGCTGGGAATCCGGGCAAGGTCAAACCCGCCCTGCGCGACATCCTGGCCAAGGTCGGAACGATAGCATCGATTTCCTGGTGCAAGCCCGCACCGCACCCGGATTGCTGCCAATCGCTGCCACGCCACGCCCACCACTGCCATTTTTCTTTTTGACCGCCTCCACCCAGGAGCCACTGCTCCTGTCAGGCTCCGCGCCGGACTGCGCCCCGGCGGCGCGCAGCATGGAAGGGCTTAAAGGCACCAAAACCCGTTGCTTTCACGCTGACTCATCGCCATCGCTAGCCCCAGGTTTTAAGGGTGAACGGCGAAAGGCAACCAAACAGATCCCGGTAAGGGAGGCCGCGCCTGCCCACTCGGCGAGCATTTTTCCGGTATTTACTTCCACCATACTGGTGAGGCCCCCTTCCGACCACACGCCTTGTCCGTTCCAGGGAACAGGTCCTCCCGCGAGCGCATCTTGTGAAAACCCACATAGCGCTTGATCCAGTCGCAATAAGCCTGTTCGGTTCGAATCGCGTAGTGCTTTATCCGCAACACCTCGCGCACCTGGTCCATCAGCTTGAGTTTGGGATTGGGAACCACCAGCTCCCAACCTTTGGCTGACCCTCTCCGTGGGGCCGTTACTTCTTTTTCTTGCCACCCCTGGTCCATGGCGGCTAGTCTTAAGACATGATCAGGGTAGTGGCAAGCAATTCCGCGTTTGTCGGCCAATACGCACAAAGGCGGAAATCTTTCCGTCTAAACAAATAGTTAGCCGTTGCTAGCGAGCGCCCCGCAATCGAATGACTCCAAACCCACTGCCCGAACCAGCCGAGCGACTCACGACGCTCCAAGTCGTTACTCTCATTCTGTCGGTCTATGTGCTTATCGCATTGTTCGTGCAGTCGGTCTTTCCGTTGCCAGCCGAGATGAACGCCTTTCTCGACCGCATCGACTTCTATGTCTGCATCGTCTTCCTCGCGGACTTCTTCATCCGGCTTTATCGCGCACCCTCCAAACCCTCCTTCCTCAAGTGGGGCTGGATCGACTTCGTTTCCAGCATTCCGATGCTCGACATGTTCCGCGTTGGGCGAGTTGTGCGCATCATTCGCATTGTCCGGATCCTGCGCGCCTTCCGCTCCACCAAGAACCTCCTCAATTACCTACTCCGAGACCGCAAGTCTACTTCCTTTGCTGCCGTCGCCTGTATCTCGTTCATGCTCGTGGTTTTTTCGTCCATCGCCATGTTGCAGTTCGAGACCTCCCCCGACTCCAACATCAAGACGCCGGTGGACGCTTTCTGGTGGGCGTATGTCACCATCACGACCGTCGGCTACGGCGACAAGTTTCCTCTGTCGCCCGAGGGTCGCATCGTGGCGTGTATCCTCATGACCGCAGGCGTAGGTCTTTTCGGCACCTTTACCGGCTTCGTCGCCAGCATTTTCGTCCAGCCCGAACTCAAACAGGAGGAGAGCGACATTCAGCAGCTCACCCGCGAGATTCAGGCATTGCGCGTCCAAGTCAAACGCCTCGAAAT
>JBBQYD010000105.1:0-12362 GCA_038209025.1 Verrucomicrobiota bacterium
GGGTTGAAATTCATTTCCATAGAAAGTGACGCTTCGGTGTTTCCGCGTTTGCGGGCGCTAAGCCCTTCCCCCAACCCACCGCTGGAAGCGCTCAGAGGGAGCTAGCCGCAACACCAGTGAGAAATATGTTTTCCGTTCTGAGCAAATCGATTAGTTACCGTCTTATTATATGCGCGGGATTAGGCACCTGTGCGCCAAACTTGTCAAGCCTTCCTTCCAAATATTGCCCGCGTACCGCGGATAGCCGCTTAGCGTCTGACCGCCTAACCATAAGGGATAGTCTCATACCCAGTACCGATTCCACCTTTTTTCGGGGCGGAGGCACTCTTTCTGGGCGCAAAGAGTGAGCAGCTTCGGCAGCAACGGCTAAGCGGACGGTCAGCCAAGGCGCTGCCCAATGACACTCCCGCAATGCGCGAATTCCAGCCGCGCCGGGACCGGCCGCGCGGAAGCGCGGCACGGGACTGAAGTAGTTGACGCCACGCATGGTTCACGCTACAACCTTCGACTCGATAACCTTCGTAGCAGCCAGCCATTTTGGCATTTGCGGGGGACGACCGACAAAATGCAAACAATTCTGCCATCCGAGTTCAAACGCCAGATGGTCCTGATGCTGGACGGCTCCCCGCATGTCGTCGAGGATATGCACACGAGCGGGACTGCCCAGACCCGACACAGACTTCACACCCGCCTGCGCCACCTCACGACCGGCCGCCTCATTGACCGCGTCTTCGCCGAAAATGAGCGCGTGTTCGTGGCACCGCTGGAAACCCGCCGCGCCACTTACAGTTACGCAAAGGCCGATATGCAGGTTTTCATTGATATTGAGACTTTCGATGAGTTCGAGTTCAGCAATGAACAACTCGGTGAGCGCCGTTGGTTTCTCAAGGAGAACGAGGAATATAAAGCCCTGCTGCTCGATGGTAAGCTGCTCGACTTCGTCTTGCCGCCGCAAATACCCCTCAAGGTGCTGGACACCGCTCCGCCCGCTCGTGGCGGGCTGGCCTCGTCATGGAAGGAGGCGAAGCTCGAAACCGGCCTCCAAGTCATGGTTCCGCTGTTCATCGCCAACGGCGACATAATCCGCGTTGACACCGCCGCGAAGAAATACTTGGGCAAGGAATCGGCCGGGCAATAGGCCCGACAGGTTTGCGGGACCGCGACGCGCGGCCTGACCTTCACCAAACCCTCCCTCCCCACGCGCATTGCTCGGCTGAAGGAGAAACGACGCCGCCTATTTGTGATGGCTAATGCGTATTTGCAGGCATTTACGCAGGTGAAGCCCCTGGATTAAAAGGGAAAACAATAAAGCCGTTCCGCATCACACGGAACGGCGTTGTGCAGCCCGGATCGAATGCTGCTTGTCCAGGCCGAAAACCACTTTGCCGAACCTGCATCCTCAGGCTGGCATTTCTAACCTAAGCCTCCCTACAAAACCTGTCAACCGGGATTTTCCCGAAGGCCGCAATTTATTTTTCGAGCTTCTGACGGGCGTTTTCGAAGGAGCCCAGATCCTGCACATTTGCATATCCCATCCGTTCCAGAATCTTTTTTGCGCTGGCGCTGCGCCGGCCCGATTGACAATGCAGGATCAGCGGTTCGTTTTTGCTTTTCGCAACCTCCGCAATCCGATTTTCAACCTGGTCCACCGGCACATTGATAGCGCCTGCAATGTGGGCTTTCGCAAACTCTTCGGGCGTGCGCACATCGATTATTGTGGCATTCTCAAACATCTTCAACTCCCCCTCCTCCGTGTGGCCGGTCCGTCCCTGTCCGCCGCACCCGGGCAGCAGCAGCGTTAAGATGATGCCAGCGAAGAATACCATTCTCATGGTGGTCATAGTATCACAGACTCCGCATCCACGCTAACACCTGCTCCGCCGCCTGCCCAGGAGCGGTGCCCAAAACATTGTGATCCGCATTCCAAATGATTTTGTAGGCGCGGAGCGACACACAGCGCCGCTTCACCCACCGGCGCACAAGAACCCAGGGCACCACCGGGTCCCAGAAGCCCGTAAGGCCATAGAGCGGGATTTTGCACGCGCAGGCAATCGTCGCCGGATCATTCGCCGCAATCAGGCGCAACCGATGGATCGCCGCCTGCCGATCCAACTCGGTCCGGCGCTCGATAAACTCGTTGATGCCGGCCAGCGTTCCCGGCGAGTTGCGGAACCGGAACCGGGCAATTTTCGCATAACCAAAAAGCGCGCCGGTAACCCAGCGCAACGGCAGGCTGCCGCCCACCCGTTCAGCCATCGCAACCGCGAGTTGCATCGGGTGCCTCACGAAGCCGCCACCCAGGATTGCCCCGATCACCGGGAACCTTCCGCGCGCCAGCAAAGCCCACATCACCTGGGAGCCAAAGGACTCCCCCAGGAGCCAGCCCGAGGTGATCCCCTCCTCCGCCAGGCCCTTTTCGATGGCCGCGGCATATTCGTCCAGCGACCACGTGAGGGTTCGCGGGTAGGCCATCTCCACAAAACAGACCCGCTCGCGGAGAGCGCGGCGGAAGCCGCCGATGAGCGTCCAGTCTCCATGCAGACCCGGTAAATAGACCAGGACCGGCAGATCCCGCCGGCCGTGGACTCGCACTTGAAGTATTTCCCGCTCGCTCACACCCACTCCTGCAATTCGCGATGGTTGATTTTCCCGGTGCCCAACCGGGGAAGCTCCGCCACGACCTTGAGCTCGCGCGGCGCCGCCAGGTTGCTCAATCCGCGCGCGCGCACCGCCGCGCGGATTTGATCCAGCGTCATGCGCGGTTCGTTAGTCACGGCAATCAGCCTTTCGCCCTTGTCCTCATCCGGTTTCGAGACCACCGCCACCGCGCACTTGAGACCGTATTCAGGAAACGCCCCGGCCAGCGCCTCCTCAACCGCGGTCAGGCTCACCATTTCCCCGCTGATCTTGGCAAAGCGCTTGAGGCGCCCCTTGATGTGCAGGAAGCCATCCTCGTCCAGGCTGGCAATGTCCCCTGTATCATACCACCCGTCCAGCGCCTGGAATTCCGCATTCGCGTCGGGATTCAAATAACCCCGCATGATGTTCGGGCCACGCACAAACAAACGGCCGCCATCAGCCACCCCGGCCACCGCCTCCAGGCGGCACTCCACGCCGGGCAGCAGTTGGCCCACGGTGCCTTGCCGCGGGTTGGTCGGCACATTCACACTCACCACCGGGCTGCATTCAGTCGCCCCGTAGCCTTCCAACACCCGAACGCCAAATTTCTTCATCCACAGCACGGAAGTGGCCTCCTGTAACTTTTCAGCCCCGGCAAAAACGTAGCGCAAAGAACAAAAATCGTACGGGTTCGCTTTGCGCGCGTAGCCGGTTAGAAAAGTGTTGGTGGCAAAGAAAACGGTGCAATCCAGATTGTAAAATGCCGATGGCACCACCCGGAAATGCAGCGGCGAGGGGTATAAAAAGATATAGACACCCTGCACCAGCGGCAGCAGCAAGCCTACGCCCAGCCCGAAACTGTGGAAGAGCGGCAGCGGATTAAAGAAACTGTCCTTCTCCCCCAGGTCAACCACCGCGAGCATCTGGCGGATGTTCGCCAGCAGATTGCGATGCGTCAGCTCAACGCCTTTTGGATTGCCTTCCGAACCGCTGGTAAACAAGACCACCGCGGTCTCCGCGCCCGCCGGCTTGCCCGTCGGCAGCCCCCCCAGCAGGCTGGCCGGCCTAAGTCGCTGCCGCGCCAACCCCAACAGCTTGTCCCACGTCCCCACGCGCTCGCGCACATCCTCCAGCCAGATCATCTCAATGCCCGCCGCCTGGAAACCGCTGACATCCAGCTTGGAGCGCTTTGCAAAACGCCGGGAGCAGACGATTTGCTTGAGCCCAGCCACCTGCGCGCAACTCAGCATGACACTCGCCCCGGTGGTGTAGTTCAACACCGCGGGCACCCGCCCGGCAGCCCACAACCCGAGGATCGCCATTGGAAACGCGTTCACATTCGGCAGCAACAAACCCACGCGCGGGTGCGGCCCCAGGCAACGCCGGAACTGCCCGGCCAACAAACCGGCGCCCACCAGCAGCCGCCGATACGTCAACCTCTGCCGGCTGAGGTCCTCCAGAATGACTTTCCCCGCCAACTCGCACGCGGTGGATACAATCGCCGCGGGCACCGTGGCCGGCCCAAATTCCATTTCCACCTTGAACCGTTGGTCGATCATGCGGTGCCGCAGCCAGTCGGTGAGACGCATCCGCACATCGCTGACGCTCAGACGGTCCAGCGCGGGGGGCGGCTGGATATCGCTGAAGTGGACCGACAAATCCGGAAACCAGCGTTGATGAAACGGATTCCCGGAGAACGGCAGCAGGTGCGCACCCCGGATATAAGCCGTAATCACTTTGGCCCCGGTTTTATGGATCAGGAATCCCGTGCCGTCGAAAAGTTTCATCAAAGACCCGGTGCGGGAGATACGGCCCTCCGGAAACAGGACCAGCCGACCGCCTTTCTGCAAATACTCCGCCATGTGCTTCACGGCGTATGGCGAATTGATATCCACCGGGAACGTCCGGCGGTTATCCATCAGGAACCGGTGAATCCAGGAAAGTTGGGAGGTCGCGCTGGAGGTCACGAACCGCCAGTCGCCCTCCAGACAGACTCCCACCAGCAACCAATCCCACCAGGAAACGTGGTTGGGCAGCAGCAGCACGGGTCCGGGGGTTTTCAACACCTCCTCGTTCCACGCGCTAAACCTATACAGCAACCGGAGCAGCCAGCGTATGATCGTTGTCATGCAACTTCGTGTTTATGTTCCCGTTCCGTATTCCCGCCCTCGTGCCCGGTTGTTTTCTTTTCCAGGCCTTGTTTCCCGCCGCCCGCGGCCTTGCGGATTGCGCCCAGGAAAAAGTAACCCGCCAGCAGAATAGTTGCGCCCGTGGCCGGTGGCACCAGAAATCTGTCTGGCGGCAGCCGTCCGGCGGAACCGAGTCGCAGTTCGCCCCGCAGCACCGCGCCATCCCCGCCGAACGGAGCCTGCGCGGAGATGCCTCCCCGGTTGTCCACATTCTGCGAGATGCCGGAGCTTGCCAGCCGAAAAATCGGCACGCCATATTCCGCCGCGCGGGCCGGGGCAATGCGCCCGTGGAGTTCGTGCTGACGCCGCCCCCAATCAGCGACATCCATCGTCGGCACAATGAGCGCCTGCGCCCCCTGCCGGATGAGTTCGTCGGTCACCCGGCTGTAACTCAAATCGTAGCAGATGCAGATTCCAAGTTTCCCCCAGGGCGATTCCCAGACCCGTTGCGCCGTCGCCGGCAGCCCATCCTTGAAAAACTGAATGGGCACGGTCTTCACCTGCCGAAATACTATTTCGCCCGCCGGTGAAATCACGAAAGCCGTGTTGTAGAAACCGCCTCCGGGCGCCGGATCTTTTCCGCCCACGATCAGGTGAACCGCATTTTTCCGGCACCAATTCCGGATTCTTTCCGGAACGGGTCCGTCGAAGGTGTATTCACTCAGCACGATTAACTGCGTTTCCGGATAACGGCGAATCAACTCGGTCAAACGCACCAGCACCTCGTTTTCGGCGGGAAACTCCATTTGCACACCGGCGATGCGAACGTCTTCGCCCCCGCGTGGAGTCGGGGAAGCCCCCGGCACCTGCGTCAGCACGAACAGCAAGCCCATCTCCGCCGCAAGCACCGCCCCCGCCTTCACTTTTGACCTGGCCCAAATGAACCCCGCCAGGCAGGCCATGGCCATCAGCAGGAACCCTAAACCGTAAACTCCAACGCCTCCCAAAGCCGGCGCTGGCAACCAGGCAAAAGCGTACCCGGGGCTCAGCCAGGAGAACCTGAGGAAATACAGTTCGCTGCGGTAATACTCCAGCCCCATCCAGATCACTGGAACAAGCACCCAGCCACCCCTGCCAAAGCGGTTCACCGCCAGACGCGCCAGCACGGTGAAAAACCCGATCCAGATGGCAAACACCAGCCATAGGGCCGCGGCCCCAAACGAAAAGAGATTCCAGAAGAACGTCAGGTGCATTCCGGCAATCATCAACCCGACGCCCAGACCCGGATAGAAAGCCAATCGCCACCGATCGGCGCGCGCGAGTTGGGTCAGGGCAAACAAATACACCAGGATCAGGGGGGACGTGGCGGGAACCGCATAGGCCAGGTTGAATCCCATCACCGCCACCACCATCCACGCCAGCACGCCCAAACCCGTCGGTCTTCCATCCTTTTCCAGAGCCAAGAATGCGTTGGTCATAGGGTTTATTTGGTTAGGTTTTTCTGAGTTTATAGAGCCCCATTCGACACCACTGCCGCTCCTCTCATCAGCCAATGGGTGTCTTCATTCTGTCCGGCCGTGCTTCCAAGTCCTGGCTTGGTGTCCTGGTTGTGAGTTGCTCCCCGGATGCCCCGGGCGGTCGCCCGGGGCGCTGGAGCATGAGATATCCGGGCTCAGCCCCACCTCAGCGCAGCTTCGAGCGTGGCGCTGGGAGACAACTCCAGTTCCTTCTCAAGTTCCAGGCTGACTTTCGCGCCTTCAGCCACGCTTCTCGCCTGGACTTTTTCTCCACCGACGGAGAGAGCAAAGCCAGCCAGCTTTGCGTTCTCCGGGATCTCCAGGCGGAGTGACCGCACGCGCAGGTTGCCCCACCGCACCCGGACTGAGTTCCGCTGCTCGGTCCCGGAGCGCTGCTGCTCGATGCTCCCCCACGCCTGCGCGGAGGTAAACGCCGCCTTGAACTTATCCGGCGCGAGCCGGGGCGCAAAGCCAACGACGCCGCGCGGTCCGTCGCATTCAAAACCGCATAGGCCGAGGAACACACCATGACTGGCCATCGCGCGGGCGTAGTGATCGCCACACTCCACTTCGTTCCAGGGGTTTTGCCGGGCGGGATGATGCCGCTCATGCACTCCGCGGCAGATGGCCAGGGCTTCCGTAACCATGCCTTCCCAAGCCATGTGCCCCGCGACCTGGTATTCGATGCCGGTCCAGACTTCGTCTCGATAACGAACGGATTGCTCCCCCAAATGTTTGCTCTTGGGCCAGGTGCAAATGAAGAGCCCGGCCTCGCCAGGCCGCGCGAACCAGCGCTCGGGCGGATGCGTGGCGTTCTGCGGACCAATGTCCGGCGCCCAGTTGTACGTCCAAATGGCTTTCAGAGCGGAACGGACCTTTTCTTTGGGATACAAGTATCCCAGGCCGACCTGGTGAGCCCAGCCCTGGCCGAATAACTGGTCGGCGAGGCACCCCTCGGCGTATTGATCCCGGGGATGCTTCGTGAGGTCCACCTTTTGGATGAAGTATTCCCCGTTGAAGAGCCGCTCGACGGTGTGGCGGCTGCCGGCCTCGAAGAGAGTCCGGCATTGGGCCGCAAATTCCGCGTCACCCATCTCGCGGGCGAACTCCTCGGCGGCGCGCAACGCGCCGAGGTAGAGCGATCCCACCATGGTGTTTGCGCCAAAAAAATTGATGTCGTAGGTGTTATGCTGCGAGCCTTCGAGCAACCCATCCGCGTTCTGGTCTTCTTTGATCAGGAACTCGACGGACTTCCGTATGGCAGGCCAATTGCGCCGCAGGAACTCCCGGTCCCCCGCCATCTGAAATTCGCGCAGGCATTTCATCGCCGTGCCTCCCTGGCTGTCGCCCGCCCACAGGTCGTTGCTCTCGCCGCGGAAATGGATCGCCCCGGTGGCCTGGACGAACCCCGCGTTGAAGTCCTGCATCTCGCGCACCGAACGCTCCAAATCAGGGAACAAGCGCGCGAGAGCATGCTCGTAATTCCACACATGCGCGCAGGTGCCGGCGCAACAGCGAACCCCTTCCCACCCCCAAAATCTGCCGTTGGCCCACCGTTGGCAGGTGGCGCTTGCCAGGATGGAAGTGGGCGCAAAGAGGCGGTCGAGCAACCACCAGGGCAAGGTTGAATCATACCACGTATCCCGCCATAACCGCGTTTGCCCGGCCAGGCGATCGAAATGGCCCGCCACATATTCAGCCACCGCCAGCGCATCCGGAAAGCGCACCCCGTAATGATTGCCGTGCTGCGGCAGATTCTTGAAATGCCAGGCAACGACAAAACTCACCCCGGCTTGCTGCCCGGGAGCCAGCTTCAACCGTCTCCCCAGCGCACCGGTGAGCTGCTGATGGGGCGCCTTCTCCACCTTGGCGGCGCTTTTTCGCTCAAGCCCGCTTCCCAGCCATGCCGCCAGAGATTCTTCGCCCAGGTCAACGCTGTAAAGGATGTCCTGGGCGGAGCCGAGCAACGCCAGCCCCATGCTGCCGTAATCCGGCTGGGCATCCAGCGGTCCTTCAAATCGCCGGCGGGGCCGGTCGCTCTGCTCGATCTGATCAACGTTGACATGGCCCCAGGAGCCCGACTCGGCATCCACGATTTCCAACTGCGCCTGTTTGCCCAGGAGGTCCGCCACCCCCCAACTCTGCCAGCTCAGCTTCTCATTGTTTCTGCCGGTGGCGGAGCGCACCCGCTTCCCCCCCACCAGGAGGTTCATGCACGTGCGCTCAGCATGACCGCCGCCGCCGATCAGAAAGTTAAGATAGGCCCGTTCAATCTTGAACTCCGGCGAGGTCAACTTCCCGTGAGGCTGGTCACCGGACAAGAAGGTGTTCACCAACCCCTTTCCCTGAAAGCCGCTAACCACTTGTTGATGGGGCAATGTGCCGGTGGCAGGCCGGGCGCCAAACGCCTCACCTTCAACCTTCCATCCGCCGTAATCCGGCGGTTCGAAATCCGCCACAACAATGGGGGCCCGGGCTGGCTGCTTATCAGTCTTCGCTTCGCGCGCGGCGCCCAACAACCCCACGAAATCCCGGCCTTCGACAAAACGATTTTCCCTCACCATCTCCAGAAACTCCCCGCTCCGGCAACCCACCGCGTTCTCCAGGCAGCCGGCCAGCAGCACCTCGACCGCCTCGCCGCCGGAGTTCTTCACGGTGAAGTGCATCACCGTGGCGGGCAGCGCCGAATCCTCCGCGCTCAAAGGGATGAACGGCGAAAATGCCTCCAACGCCACCTGGACCGGAAACCCCGAATCGCCATACTCCACCTTGCCAACCGGGTATTCCCCACGGAAACGCACTTGGGAAAATCCGGATTTATCGAGCGTCCGGGTGGTGGTCTTGCCCGGCGTGATACACCGGATGGCAAATCCCTGGCGAACCGCCGCGACCGGCGGTGGCAGTCTTTGGTAATGGGTGCCTGAGCGGGCGTCCTCCGGTGAATCGTTAAAAATGTCCCAGTGGGTCAGCGTGCCGTCGCCCGCCAGGTAGAGTTGTCCCGCGCAGATGCCTCCGACCGGCATGCCAATCTGCTTCAGATCGCCTCCCGTGTACCAGTCCGGCTCGCCTTTCGCAAACAGACGGCCAACCCACTCCGGGCGCAATTTCTTGTCCGCGGGCACAAAATGGTCGGCCGTGTCGCTCGGCTCGAATGGCCCGGCAATTGCCGTCAATGGATCAGCAAAGCTCAGCGATAGCGCCGCCGCTCCGGTGAGTTTCAAAAAGCTGCGCCGATCAAAACATCCACAGTCGTTCAAGGGGCTGCAATCGGATTTCATTCCCCGTGCAATAGCCAAATCGAGCGTCTCTGTCGATGCCAGAATGGGCCGCCACCGACCCGGCCTGCTCCGCACCGGGCTCCCAAAGCCGGCTCAATGCCCAACCATGGGTTCACCCGCATCGAGCACCACGACGCTGGAGGCCGTGCGCAGCAACTGGTGATCCGCGAAGGTCCATACGACCTTCTTCTCGTGGTCTATCTCGATCAAATGAGGGGCCTTCCCAAGCTGCCCATGCCCCAGCCAATTGGCAAACACCGTGTTCCCGTTCGGCAAGCGATGGAAGCCCGCCACGAATTTTATGCTGATCCCGGGTAATTCCTCGCCCTGCACCTGCCAGACGGTCTGGCCCGCGTCATCCACCTCGAACAGGCGGGCGCCGCCCGGGAGGTCACCACAGGCAATCAGCGTATGTCCATTAGGCAGGCGCGCCACACTGTGCGGGCCGCCGGCGGCGGGTATCGCAAGCACCGCTTTGCCCGCGGCGTCATATTCCCGAACCACTTGCTCGCCATAGTGCGCGACCAGGTAATGGCCGTTCTCCAGCCGTCGCGCATTCCGCATGTACAAATGCCCGCCGTTCGTGCCCTCGGGCAGCAGCCGGATTTCCTTTGCAATCCGCCCGGCAGGCTCAATCTCCAGCAATCGCCCGCTGTTGCACTCGCCCACGAACGTATTGCCGTTCGTCAGCCGCTGACACGCATAAATCTCGCTTTTGGACTGATAATCAAACACCACGCGCTTGTCTCGCGAGACCTCCCGCACTCCATGACCAGTGTTAAACAGCACGTTGCCATTGGCCAGCACCCATAGATCGTTGCAGCTTTTTGTCTGGTACTCCCACTCCACTTTGCCGCTTCGCGCGAAGACGAAAACCTTGCCCTGCGTGTAGTCCGCACAGGCAATGGCGTTCGCCCGGAACCGATCGGGAGGAGCGATGACGTCCCCCTCGGCCCGCCCCGCGCAGTTCAACAGGAGAGCTGCAAGAACGGCGTGGAAAATCCCGGCACACCGGGTCATTGGCCACCTCGCCCGCTGACGACGTCACGTTCAGCCAGCAATCCGTGGCAGGCTTGCCGCAGGTTCGTAAGTTCTTCCTCCTGTTCCGGGCTGAAATGGCCCAGACGCTGCGCATAGGTGTCGAGCCAGGTCACCAGGCGTTCCCGGCTCGCGGCATCCAGCACCGCGCCACATTTCGCCGGCGGATTTTCAAGGTGCGCCAACAGCAGGCTGCGCTCCGCGATCCCCTGTCCTGCCAGCGAGAACCCCCGCCGGTAACCGTCCATCACCTGGTCGCGAAGGCTGGGTGTGCCGTATGATACCAGGGTGTCATAAGCCTTGGCGGGGGTGAGATCAAACTTTGCCGCCTCCGGACTGGCTCCGCCGGGGCTGTGACAGCTCACACAACGCGCCTGCAGCACAGGTTCCACCAGCCGATCAAAACGCAGTGGCCAGGAACCTTCCGGCCCGGGCGTGATTTTGGCGGGCGCGCCAGCCAACCCCAGGGGGGCATGCATGCCCCGGGCGGGCGGGGTTTCCCCGCGGTGCTCATGGCAGCCAATGCAACTCATCGTCTCGCCAGGCTGCACTTGCGTTGCGCTGCGCATGGTCTGCACGGCCACCCCGCGCGCATTCAGCGCCTGGAAAAACAGGATCACACCCGAGGGAACCCGGAAGCAGGCCGACCCGTCAGCCGCTACTGGAACCGTGCCCAGCACGCATTTTCCCGGATCGTCGCGGGTAAGCCCCAGGCTGGGAAAATTCATAGTCGGATGCGTCTTGGCCGGAATCGCCACCAGTCGCAACGATCTGATTTCTCCGCGCCCCACGTTGGTGAGCCCGCGATAGACGTCAGCCAGGAAAAACATGCCTTCCCGAGGGGACGTGGCCGCCAACTGGCTGGCGATTACGGGCGGACATTCGCGGCGGCGAACCGGGATTGGATCACCACAGGAAATGGAGGGATCGGCAAACAGCAACTCCCGGGAACGCGTCAGGGCATCGTAAACGAAAAGTCCCATGCCGTTGGGAGGCCGCTGGACAGCATGCCACCGGCTCCAGCCTGCCGGACCGGGCGTTTGGACGCCTTCGCAACCCCATGCCACCAGGTGGAACCGTTCGCTCAGGGGCCAGGGATTGGCATAGGAACTCAGCGGCCAGCCCTCAATTTCCGGGAACGGCACCTCAGGCGTCAGCCGGGTTATCGGGCTGGAGCCCTCGGTTCCGGCGCCCGGGTCCAACAACACCAGGCTGCCCATTGTCTGCGCATGATGAGCGCTGGCCGTAAACACCAGTTTGCGCGAGTTCGGCACTGGTTTCGCCTCGAACGTGCAGTGCGGCGCCTTCGTGTAATTCTTGTAAATCAGGCGCACATTCGACCCATCCGGGTTCATCGCCCAAAGCCCCATGTAGGGCATGTTGTCGCGGTCTATGTAATCCCAGCGCGAATAAATAATGCTGCCGTCCTGCCCGATGTCCGGCGTCCATTCGAACATTTCAAAGGGCGAGATGGCGCACAGGTCCGTGCCATCGGCCTTCATGGTGTGCAGCGTGTAAACCGCCACAGGCCGTTCAGGACCTCCCCCGCACCGCACATAACTGTCCGGCAAATCCGGTTGGAGGATGGTCTTTTGCGCGCTCTCCCGTCCCGCTTGCAGCGCCTGCCCACGCCGGGTGGAGAGAAACACAATCCGGCCATCGGGCAAATAGCGCCCGTCAAAATCATCGTACTTGCCGCGCGTGATCTGCCGCGCCCCCGACCCGTCGATGTTCATCTCGAACAGGTGATAGAAGGCGTCCTCCGGCACGTTGGCCTTGTT